>NZ_JBLWWF010000023.1:0-68754 GCF_048268085.1 Neptunicella sp.
GGTTTATTATTAGGCGCCTTGGCCAATTACATATTAGTCGCCCCTCGATTACGGGTTTATACCGAAGTCGCTAGTGACGCGCTGACCTTACCGGATTTTTTTGCTAAACGATTTGGCCTTGAAAATGGGGCTATCCGTGTTATTTCAGCTGCTGTTATTGTAGTGTTTTTTACTTTGTATACCTCTGCAGGTATTGCCTCAGGTGGTAAATTATTTGAATCAGCCTTCGGTTTAAGTTATCACCTTGGCTTGTTTATTACGGTTTCTGTGGTAGTCGCCTATACCTTGCTCGGTGGCTTTTTAGCCGTGAGCATGACCGACTTTGTACAAGGTTGCATTATGTTTGTTGCTTTGGTTTTAGTCCCCATCGTTGCCTATATGCAATTTGATAATATGGGCGATTTAATGACTAATGCCACTCATACCATTAAGCCTTTTTCATCATTATTTGATGAGTTTAGTTTGTTGGCAGTGATTTCCAGTCTGGCTTGGGGATTAGGCTATTTTGGGCAACCACACATAATTGTGCGCTTTATGGCAATCCGTTCAGTACCCGATATTAAAGTTGCCCGTCGAATTGGTATGAGCTGGATGTCGGTGACGTTAATCGGTGCAGTTGCCACTGGATTAGTCGGCGTGGCGTATATTAATAAGTTTCCCCAACAATTAGATGATCCGGAAACTATTTTCATTCTATTTTCAGACATATTATTTCATCCCATTATTAGTGGCTTTTTGTTGGCGGCTATTTTAGCTGCGATTATGAGTACAATTTCGTCACAGTTATTGGTTTCATCTAGCTCGTTAACGGAAGATGTTTACCGTGCCTTTTTTAACAAAGATGTGGGTGAAAAAGAGTTAGTCAAAATAGGGCGAGTTGGAGTATTTGTAGTCGCGTTAGTTGCATGTTTACTGGCCTTTGACCGTTCCAGCAGCATCCTGTCGTTGGTTAGTAATGCATGGGCCGGTTTTGGTGCAGCATTTGGACCACTAGTCCTATTTAGCTTGTATTGGTCTAAAATGACTCATAAGGGGGCGGTAGCAGGAGTTATAACTGGAGCGGTAACAGTATTAGTGTGGATATATTTACCAGTACTGGCCGACGGTAAGACACTTAGCACGGTTATTTATGAAATTGTCCCCGGTTTTATTGTTAGTTCGGTGGCGGTTGTGGTGGTTAGCTTACTGGATACCCGTCCGAGCGAGCAGGTGCAGCAACAGTTTCATGCGACCCAAACGCAGTTAGAACAATATCATTAAACAAAAAGGATCCAGATGAATAAGTTTCAATGGCGCCGAGTCGTTATAAAGGTAGGTAGTGCATTAATTGCACCGGAAAAGAAAGGTTGTAGTTCTCGATATTTACTTAGCATTGCGCAGTTTATCCTGCGTTGCAGAATGCATGGGATCGAAGTCATTCTGGTTTCTTCCGGTTCTGTCGCAGCGGGTGCACATTTTTTCGCTGAAAGTGACAGAAACGATATTGCCATCAAAAAAGCGATGGCAGCGGCTGGACAAACTAGCATGATGGCCACATGGGATCGTTTCTTTGATTTCCCTTGTGCGCAAATATTATTAACTCATGCCGATTTAACGGATAGAGAACGTTACGAAAGTATCAGAGAGACGGTTTTTTCGCTGCTTCAGGGTGGGTTACTACCCATAATTAATGAGAATGACACGGTGACAACCGATGATCTCAAAGTGGGAGATAACGATAACCTGGCAGCAATGGTTGCGGCTGCTGCCGATGCCGATACCTTAATTATTTGTTCCGATGTGAAGGGGCTTTACGATAAAAACCCCAATAAACATGAGGATGCCAAACTAATTAATTGGGTAACCGAAATAACCGAAGACATTCACGCTATGGCGGGTGGTGCAGATAGTTCGGTCGGAACCGGCGGCATGAAAACTAAAATTGAAGCCGCGGAAAAAGCGACTTCCCATGGTATTAGTACCTTTATCGTGAACGGTTTTGAGGAAAATACCTTTAATGAGTTATTAAACGGTCGTAACCCGGGTACCTTATTTCAACCTTATAAACGTCCGTTACAGGAACGTTTGCACTGGATGACACATACGTCAAAAGAGCAGGGTGAGTTGATTGTCCATGGTAGTTTTGACGAACCACTGGATCAGGATAGCAGTCAATTAACCAGTGATGGCATTGTCGAAGTCAGAGGTGAGTTTGGAATTGGCGATACCATTTTGGTTCGTAGCGACGATGGTACCCGATTAGCCAAAGCGACCTCAAACTACAGTAGTTGCATGTTGACTTATATCTCTGAACAGGAAGGAGAGGACTTGCATTTACAGCCCGGTCCGCTTATCTCTGATGAAGATATTGCAATACTCGAAAAGCAGTAACGAGTGTGAAAAAAGCCGCTATTTTAATCGATAGCGGCTTTTTTGATCGCCAGGTTTAATTTGTGCGCTTTGTAACGCCCGTTGACGGTACTGGCCGGGAGTGATCCCGACCACTTGTTTGAATTCATGATTAAAATGCGCCTGGTCATAATAGCCAGCCTGATAAGCGGTATCGGTTAATGACAGATCAAACTGTTTCAGTGACTGGCGAGCATAATCAACCCGGTTTATGCGCGAAAATTGCTTGGGCGTTAATCCTACCCATTGTTTGAATAATCTTTCCAGCTGCCTCGCGCTGAGATTAAGTTGCTTCGCCAGAAGACTAATTGATTGTGGGGTACGATGCTGGTTAAGCCAGTCCATTGCCGGCACAATACGTTTTTCCAGCCCTGAATTGCCACTTAAACGTTGCAACAGCATCGATTCAATCATATTCAAACGTTTTTCAATAACAGATCCACCGCTATCGATAACCGGCTGAATGCCAAGATTGATCGACAACTCATCTGGATGCACCGGTAACCCCGGAATTTCATGGAGGGGCAGGGTAAAAAAATGGTAACTGGTACCGGGGTAAAAGCGCACACCCACTGCATCGATATAACCGTTTAAGGTTAGGCTGGCGGTGCGGGCATTCGGACCCATCACGATACAATCTGTTGTGACTTTTTGCTGGTTGTAAATAAAAGGAGTGGCGAAATTAAAAATAAGGCCGCTACCACCTTCGGGATGCAGGTATTCAGTGGTAGAGTCAATCGTTCCATGAACGTGCCAGTAGCTTTGCACATAAGGTTTGAGCATCAAACAGGGTTGATATCGTTGAAAACCGATATGAGATAACTCGGGGACTTGCATAAGCACCAAGAAATGACCCAAAACAGGCTCTTAGTTTAGCAATAAAGCGTCTGGCAACTAAATAGTTAAATCTGTTTGATGTCGTAAATATACAATTATTCGTTTTGCCAATCGTACAGAATTCATTTCCGTTAATTAACAACAGAGGAAATTAACATGACGATGAAACTTAACTATCAACAAGCTTCACCTGCTGCGGTCAATACCCTATTCGGTATGGAAAAATATCTTGCCGGAAAGGTAACTAAAAAAGAGCTGGATGACACTTTGGTCGAGTTGATCAAAATGCGTGTGTCACAAATAAATGGCTGTGCGTACTGCCTTGATATGCATAGTAAAGATGCCCGTGCCAAAGGTGAAACCGAACAGCGTTTGTATACATTGTCTGCATGGCGGGAAACCCCGTTTTTTAGTCAATCTGAACAGGCGGCATTAGCCTGGGCTGAGGCACTAACAAGGCTCGCATCGGCACATCCGCAAGATAAATTGCTGGAAGATTTACGTCAGCATTTCACTGACACCCAAATTACCGACTTAACGTTGGCGATTTGTGCAATCAATAGCTGGAACCGTTTTGCTATCGGTTTTGGTGCTGAAGTGGGGTCCTACAATGTGGGGGATTTTGGTTAGATCGCTTAAATAGCTTGGTATTGCAATTCTCCTGCTATCGAGTTGGTGACTTTTCCCACCAGCGGGCTTCATTATCACGACTTAATATGGACTCGGTCGTGATTTCGTTTGCTTGTTTGGTGCTAAGTTGGTGGCTCCATTTTACCCGCAGTAGTGGCGCGGCACCTGCACCACTACTGAGATATTCGCCATAATAACTGCTTTTTTGTGCATCCGGTTTCGACCAGTTGTGCCAACCTTCAGGGGCGATGTGTTGTTCCATTTGTGTTCTGATAAATAAAGTCTTTGCATAAAGACGCCAAGGTCGTCCCAGATACACCTTATTCAAATTTTTTTCTCCTGTTAGTTGGCTGTCAAAAAAGACCAAACCAAACGCTTGGTGTTGCGGGGTAGAGGCGGCGGTTATATATGAATTGGCTTTTGCATGGATTTCGCACTGGTTAAATACTGCCGTGGCGGCCCCGAAAATAAAATCTGTAGTACCTTCAATATAACAATTATTAAAATACTGGCGGTTACCTTCACCTGCGACGTATAAAGTATCCTGATTACCTATCAGACGAATATGACCAAAGCGTACGCGATCTGCGTTAACGGCTAAAGCAATAGCTTGCCCAACCGGTCCGGATGAGTTCTCGATAGTTAAACCTTCAGCATTAAAATCATTGCCATCAACCTGCATAGTCGCAGTATGAAACGTGCTGTTGCGTCCCAGATTGATTTTATTGAAATGATCATCAAAACGAATGATGGTTTGTTGTGGTCCGGCACCGATTAAAGATAAACGGGTATTCCAAGCATAAACCACCACTTTTTCTTGATAAATCCCTTTGCCAATGCGGATAGTAATACGTTTATCGGGAAACGACTTGGTATGATTGATCGCTTGCTGGATACTGGTGTAATCGCCGCTACCGTCCTGTGCAACGGTAATCTGGTATTGGATGTCGGCATAAATCAAACTGCATTTCAGTGCCCACAGCAAAGCTAAAATAGAAATAGCATATTTTTTCAACAAACTAACCTTACGAAATCGTAATAGTAGAGGGAACCATAATGTAAAACGGCTACCAAAGGTAGCCGTTGCGAAAGGTATATTGTCTGTGTTTCATATTTAAACTGTTCGGGTAGCCAGCGCCGGAGGGATCGATGCGGCACGTTTGGCCGGGCCGAATACGGCAATTTGGCCGACAATCCATAACACCACCATTCCGGCTGGAATTAAGTACCAGTCGATTCGGTTAAGTGAGAAGGCCTGCACCAGCCAGATATTTAATCCGACCGTTAATGCAGCACCCAGTACCACACCAACGCTGCTAATTAAAAAGTTTTCCAGCATAAAATAGCGCAAAATATCGCCCTGACTGGCACCCAGTGCCCGACGGGTACCAATTTGCTTCTTACGCCGGTTAACACTAAAACTGGCCAGTCCGACAATCCCTAATGCCGTTACTATGGTCAGGATCACCATAACGGTACTCAATATATTGATCATTGCACTATGTTGACGATAGCTGCGCTCACGCGTTTCTTCAATACTACGCATACTGCGGATAATCCGTCCTTTATTACTGGTGGCGAGCAGTTCTTCAACCTTAGGCATTAACTCGTCCCGACGACCGGCTTCGGTGCGGATGAAATAGCGATATGAATTAAAGTCTAAATATTGTGGTACCAACATGACATTTTCCACTTTATCCCAGCCAATCCACGGAGCCTGTAATTTATCGATGATGCCTTTGATGATGATCGCCTCATTGCGATTGATATATACCGTTTTACCTACCACTGATTGCCATGGATCATCAGGAAATAGGCTTTGCGCCATGGCTTTGGTAATCAGTATTTGCGCAGGCCAGTGATTTTGTCCTCTTTCCCGCCATTCAATATCGGTCGGTTTAAAATCTTCACCGGCAATCACTTCAACATCAAACGTTCGGGTCCCGTGTTCATCTACCATATAAACCGCAACGCCCGTGCCATCAATATCATCACCCGGTTCGGTTTGCAGTCCCATTGACCAGCCACCGCCACTAATGGGGATCGCATTAACCTGCATGGCATCTACTACGCCGGGTAGTTGTCTGATCATTTCCAAGTCTTCTTTTACCGTGACTTTAGTGTTGAATTCCGGTGCAAAGCTGTAACTGGTCAGATAAAAACTATTGGCTTCGTCCATGCCGCTTTCCCGTGCCATTAAGTCCTTACGTTCCGAGATAATAAAAATTGAATTAACGATAATGGTCATGGTGACAGCAATTTGCACAGCAATCAGTGCGGCTCCCACTTTATTGCGCATCATAGCGCGGAATATTGGTCCAATTTCCCACATAATATTATCCTATTGATCTTTTAATTGACTGGCAGGCTGAATACTACACGCTCGCCAAGTGGGGTAGAGTCCTGCGGCAATGCTGGAAAACAACGCCAAAAACATAGCCAGTATGACTAAATTAACATCCAGCGATGTTACCCGATCGGCAAACTCACCATAGAGTGCCTTGATCCCTTGCAATCCCAGTAAGGCCAATCCAATTCCTACAATACCTCCGGCTAAACCAATACAAGCGGTCTCTACCAGATGCTGCTTAAATAAGTCGGCTTTGGATGCGCCTACCGCTCGGCGCAGACTGATTTCTGCAGCTTTACCGGTAAACTTGGCCAGTAGTAGCCCAATGGTATTGAGCAAACACACCAGTAAAAACATAAAGCTTAACCACAACATTATTTGCGCATCATCGGCCACCACTTCCTTGATCTCCATCCATTCCATTACGTCAGATAAACGATTATTTAACGGGCGAGGGAAGCGGCCAAAGGCTTTTTGTTCATTCACATAGTTGTTCAGATAGTCCATAAATTGCTGTTTTTCTGTATCGTCACGTAACTCAACCCATATCTGGTAGTTAACGCATTCAGAGTTAAGAAAACCTTTAAATCCTTCTTCTGCAGGACTTTTCCAACAATTGGTATTGCCTCCTTGTGGCATTTCCAGTTCTTCTTTGAGCAAAAAGGGCATAAAAATTTCTTCAGGTTCATTAAACTGCCCGGTGCTTAAATCGTAAAACTTGGGAACCGGTATCCAGGTATCCAATACGCCTACAACACGGAAATTATTGCCTTTTACTTTAATAGTGCGACCTATCGAGTTTTCTCCACCAAAGACTTTATCGTTGGTCTCGCGACTGATAACTACCACAAACTCACGGTTTTGATCAGCCGTTTCACCCCAACCAGAGCCGTACAAAAAGGGTGTCTGAAACATGGCAAAGAAATCTGCGCTGGTTAGACGAATTTCCGCCATGAATGGTTTGCTGTCTTGCCCGGGAGGCTCAACTGCCGCTGAACTGCTGGCCATTACCGCTTGACGATAGGCTTTTTTAGCGTGCATAAAGTTTTTTGCTTCGGTCCAGGTCAACTGATCTGGCGGCTCATTAGGTTCGTCAAATGGATCGTTAGGATCCCAGCTATCTACCTGCACATAAAACAGCTGATCGCTTTTTTGCGGAATCGGATCTGCCGACATTAAATAGTTGATAGTAATAGTGGTCATACAGGCACCAATCCCCAGTGCGATTGCCATAACCATCAAACTGCTGAGGATGGGGTTACGCTTAATACTCAGCAGGGCTAAACGTAAATAATAATTAAACATGATGTGCCCCTTAACCGTTAACCGCTTCGGGAATGACCGATACATCATGCAATTCACTGACTCGGCCGTCACGTACGTATATATTTCGTTTAGCCTGATTGGCCAAGGTAGCGTCATGGGTCACCATCACGATAGTCGTACCTTGAGCGTTGATATCCTGCAGCAACTCCATCACGCTTTGTGCCATTTTGGTATCCAGATTGCCGGTTGGCTCATCGGCCAGTAAAAAACGAGGGTCGCCCGCCAATGCCCGCGCAATCGCCACACGTTGCTGTTGTCCGCCTGAAAGTTGTGAGGGCAGGTGTTTCATCCGATTGGCTAAACCCACCCGTTCCAGACTTTGTTCAATGCGTTGTTTACGTTCTTTGCTGTTAAAACCGCGATAACGTAACGGTACATCGACGTTATCAAATAAATTCAGATCGGGAATAAGGTTAAAGCTTTGGAAGATAAAACCAATTTTTTCGTTACGGATACGACTACGTTGTTTGTCGTTTAACGCACTAACATCCAGTCCATCGAGCATATATTTGCCTGATTCAAAGGTTTCCAGCAAACCGGCAATATTCAAAAAAGTGGTTTTACCTGAGCCGGAAGGGCCGGTAACTGCAACAAATTCACCTTCGGCTACACATAAATTAAAATCCTCCAGAGCATGGGTTTCTACCAGTTCGGTTCTGAATATTTTTTTTACATTAGTCATCTCTAACATGATGTTTTCCTTGGATTGAGTCTTGTTTTAATCGTTGATTAGTACAGTGTCGGCGCCTTGAAACTGGTCGGTGCCTGAAATGATAATTTGCTCACCCGCTTGCAGGCCATCGAGTATCTCTACACTGGCTAAGCTACGAGCGCCGGTTTGAATACGTCTTTTTTGTGCCACGCCATCGTGAATTACATAGGCAATGCTGCCGTTACCGCTTTCCAGAAATTGTCCGCGCTGTACCATCAAAACATCCGATTTATGTTCCATCAGTATGCGAGTGGTTAGACGTTGATTCTGGCGCAAACCGGCAGGCGAATGGTTGGCGAAACGCACCCGGCCGATCACTTGATTGTTCTCAATTTCAGGAGAGATAGTGATCAATTTAGCCTGATGCGTTTCACCATTAAGGGAGATTTCGGCATCCATGCCGATTGCCAAATCATCGGCATAGCTTTCCGGGATAGCTACTTCTATTTCAAATTCAGATAAATCCACCACACTTAAAATGGGTTGATTCTTGGCGACCTGATTCTTTTGTTCAACGGCGAGATTACCCACCAAACCATCAACCGGAGAACGCAAGGTAAGTTCGCTTACTTTACGTCTAAGTTCTGCCACCAGCAGGGTTTGCCGATCCAGTTGCAATTGCATGGTCTGAATTTCAAATGACAGGCTTTCCTTATTCAGGTCGGCATCGGCCACTGCATGTTGATAAACCAGTTGAGCGTTTTCCAGCTCATCCTGAGCTTTTTCATAATCTATCTGGC
Organism: Neptunicella sp.; assembly: GCF_048268085.1. NCBI lineage: Bacteria > Pseudomonadati > Pseudomonadota > Gammaproteobacteria > Alteromonadales > Alteromonadaceae > Neptunicella > Neptunicella sp. Next base: position 8,984 of record NZ_JBLWWF010000023.1, read on the forward strand.
TAATGGCGCTGGTTTTATATGCCGCATCGGCTCGGCGCTTTTCTCGATCGGCAGCGGTTAAGGCCACTTTGGCCAAATCTACCGATTTTTGATTTTCTAACGCCTGTTTTTTGGCCTGAATTCGTTGGCGATCCAGTCCCATTTTTAAACTTAATTCGGAGGACTCTTCCTGTTTAAGCTGGTTGGTGAGTTCCGGACTATCGATGGTGGCCAGAACTTGATCTTTGCTAACCTGATCACCGGCATCGACTTCGAAGGTAATGGTACCTTGTGCGGTACTGTACAATCTGGGACTAACTGCTGCGACAACTTGCCCCTGTACCGATAAGTCTCGGATAAAATCCCCTTGAGTGACTACTGCGGTGCGTAATCGCTGTGAATTAATCGAAGCCTCAGCACTCGACCAATTATTTAATGTGGGCATTATCCAGACCAAAACGATAAGGACAGATAAGACAGTCAAACTGACAAATAGGTAGGTTTTCTTTTTGCTTTTGGGAGCCAAAACTACGTCTTGGCCACTGGTATCACTAATTTTCATTTAAGTCTCTTGAAGTAATAAGAACAATCAACAGATAAGTCGAGACAAATGATCAAAAAGTTTAAATTGAAAATAAAACTTTAATTGTGCAATAATTGGTCAGGTTGAAAAGATAACTTGTTTAAGTTAATGACGGCGGTGGGCGAGGGACTGTCAGTTTAGTTAACGGAAATTCTGTCGAATTACTTCCATAACAATAAGTATATAAATGAAGATATTCGCCACAAAACTGTTTTTCATTCTTGTACTAACTAGTAATGTCTATGCGGGCGATACTCAGCCTCACTCACTCCGATATATCAGCAATGTCACCAATGATAACGATCCGCAAAAAGGTTATTTTGTGGACTTACTGCAGCTAGCCATTTCGGCATCCGCTGAACATTATCAACTTCAACCTATCTATCTACCCATGAATCAGCAGCGACAGGTTCGTTATCTAGATTCGGGAAATATGGACGTCATGTGGAGTATGACCAGCAAGGAAAGAGAACAACAAGCGTTACCCATCCGCATACCATTGATGAAAGGGCTATTGGGGTATCGTATATTTGTTATTCGCAAAAAAGACCAACCGCGTTTTGAACGCATCAGCCATACAAGTGAACTGAAAAAATTTACCGCAATTCAGGGGAATGGTTGGCCCGATGTAGAAATATTGAAATACAATGGATTACCGGTTGAAACAACATACTGGTATAAAGCAATTTATAAGACCTTAAGTGCAGGGCATTTTGATTACTTTCCCCGTTCCGTGTTAGAAGCCCATTCCGAACTCTCGCATTATCAGTTTGATAACCTTGCTATTGAGTCACGCCATGTATTGTACTACCGCAGCGCGATTTATTATTTTGTTAAAAATGGTAATACTCAATTGGCAAATGCAATCGAAAAGGGACTAAGAATACTGATTGCTGATGGACGTTTTGATAAATTACTGTTTGAATTCCCCGAGCATAAAATAGCGCTGGAACAAGCCCACCTGGCAGACAGAACTATCCATAAACTGGATAATCCCTATTTATCTGACCAGATGCCTGAGGATCCGGCATTGTGGTATGCCGGACCTCAGTAATCGTTATATTTTAACCACCTTGTTAACCAGTCCTTTACTGTGTTCGATCATCTTGGTGGTATTGCGGCGCAGTTTGAGCAATAGCAAATAAGTCAGTGGTACTAAAAATAAACTGGTGATCGTGGAAAAAACCAATCCACCAATAATTGCAATTGCCATGGGCGCGTAGGGAGGGCCATCTCCACCAACTTGGGTGCCACCTAATGCTAATGGTACTAAGCCTAAAACCGTTGTTCCCACCGTCATTAATATTGGTCTGATGCGATTAACACAACCTTCCATAATTGCAGCTGGAACCGCATAGCCGAGGTTGACTAGCTGGTTTATCCTGTCCACCAGTACAATCCCGTTATTGACCACGATCCCCATTAAAATCAGCATGCCGATCATGCCCATAACCGACATGGAGGTCCCTGTTAGCAAGAATGCCCAAAAAACCCCGGTAAAGGAAAAGAGCAGGGAGGTAATCACTGCTGTGGGTAATAATATGGATTCAAATAAGGCGGCCATCACCACATAGATCATGCAAACAGCTAACAACATATTGGTTTGCATAACGGCTTGTTCTTCTCGCTGACGTTCAAAGCTGCCATCCAGTGTCCATTTATAGCCTGCGGGAAGTTGAATATTGTTCATCACCTTTTCAATTCGTTCACGGGCTTGCTCGATAGTGACATCCTTTTCCAAATTAGCACCAATCACCAGCGCAGTTTGGCGGTAATGACGATTAATTTGCGATAAACGAGGCTGGATTGTCATGTTGGCAACCATATCCAGAGTAATATTCCGGTCACCATCCTGTTTAATCGTCATCCGTTTTAGTTCTTGTACCGAATGTTGCAGTTTTTCATCGAACATCATTTTGACACCGACTTCACCACTTTCACTATGTCGGAAAGTTCGCAAATTCGTGCCCCGCAGCGCGGTGGCGACAATATTGGCAATATCCTGCACGTTTAAACCAAACCGATAAGCCTTTTGGCGATCAACATTGAGTTGAAGTTCGTATTTTTGTCCATCCAGTTCAGTTTTTACGTCGGTTAGTCCTTCAATATTGGCTAACGTAGGTACAATTTGATTGGCTACTTTGATCAATGTGTCAGAGGATTGGCCAAGTAATGTCATCCGTACTCCGCCACCATTGCCGTTATTCCACTGAAAAGTTGGTTTGGCCCGCACAAAAGGGGGAAAGTCTTTTTTAATCATCTCTTTGACTTCAGCTACTTTTATTGGCAAGTCATCAATCAAGGTAATGCCGGAGACTGCTTCACCGGCGTTGTAATAGCTATATACTTGTTTAATATAGAATTTTTCTTTATTTGCAAATAAATAATCTTCCATTTTATTAACGGTTTTTTCTACTTCATCAAGGGAATAATTACTATTCATTGCGTAGTTCAGCCAAATCCGGTTATTTCTGCCATTGTTATCCTCATTATTGGTGACGACACTCATCGGAATAGCCGTGCTTATCAGGATTAATAGGGCTATTACACTGGTTTTACCCTGATGTAATAATGTCCACTGCAGAATACGTTGATACCAGAGAATGTAGCTGCTTATCTTGGCATCTTGTTTGACCGGTTTAGGCTTTATTTTGGCTGCCAGAAGCGGGATTAGGGTCTGTGCAATCAATAATGAAGCAAACAATGAAATACAAATCGCGATAGCCACGTGTTCCAGAAAAATAGTCAGGTCAATTTTTTTACCTACAATGTTGGGTAAAAATACAATGGCGGTGGTGGCCGTACCGGCAATCACCGCCATGCTTACTTTGCTGACACCGGCTTGAGTCGCTTTAACAGGATCGGTTGTATGTTGTTTTTCCTGAAAAATACTTTCGGTAATAACCACCGCATTATCGACCAACATACCGACTGCCAGCATCAGTCCCATCATTGACAGAATGTTCAGCGTATAACCCATAAAATACATACAAGCTAAGGTGATACAGATAGAGAAGGGGACCGATAACACCACGATCAAGGTCGTGGTAAATTGGCGTAAAAAAGCGTAAAGCACCAGTATGGAAAGTAACGCTCCGATCAATCCGGCATCCAGTAAGTCATTTAGTGAACCGGTAACCGTTTTGGCTTCATCATCCATCATATATAAGTTGATACCGTTAAACGCCGGATCGGTTTTGGCCTCGTCAATGACTTTGTTGACTCTTTCAGAGACCTCTACCAAATTGGCACCTGATTCACGGAAAATATTAAAACCTACCGCAAAGGTTTTATCCAGATGACGTCCTTCGGTGCGTATCGGCGTTTCATAATTAACATCGGCAATCTCTTTAAGCTGTATGCCTTTGGAAATGTATAAATCCTCAATTTCAGCTTTGCTGCGAAACTCACCAACGGGGTTGACGGATATTCTTTGGTCTTGCTGGTAAAAATGTCCGGCTGTCATCGAGAAATTAGCCTCTCTAAGACTTTTAGCTAATTGCAACGCATCAATGTGCATGGCGGCCATGCGTTCAGAATCGAGGCGAATGGATATTTGCCGTTTTTGTACGCCGTACAGTTCAACCTTGGAGACACCCGCAACACGTTCCAAGGGCATTTTCAAATTACGCTCAAGCAAATCGTAGGCATCGGACAAGTCCCGATCACTAGATACTCTAAATTGGAAAATAGGCGCATCGGACGTGTTAAATTGATATACCAGTACTCGTTCGACATCACTGGGTAATAAATGTCGAATAGCATCGACTTTTTCCCGAGCTTCTACGCTTTTCGCCTTTAGGTTTTCATCCCATTTAAACTCCATTTCAATTTCAGCCCGGGTTTCATTCGAGCGGGAACGCATTTTTACGATCCCTGACATCGTTGCCAGAGCTTCTTCTACCGGACGGGTTATCATTTTTTCTACTTCGACGGGAGTCGCATTCTCGTAGGGTACAACGACGACAATAAATGGCACATCAATGGCCGGAAACCGTTCCAGCGGCAACAAACGGCTTGCCATCAGGCCCAGCATCAGCATGGAAAAGAACAGCATACAAATGGTAACCGGACGGCGTAAGGCAAATGTGGCCAGTCCGGCGCCCATTGACTCAAGCTTATTCATGACTGTTCTCCACTACAAAGTGTTTGCGATCAAACAGACTATAAAGCACCGGTATCAGGAACAATGTAAGCAAGGTCGCGAACAGTAAGCCGTAAATTACCGTAATAGCCATCGGCGTCCGTATTTCCGCGCCTTCACCTAAACCGATAGCCATAGGTAGCAAACCTAAAGTGGTCGTCAGGGTTGTCATTAATATTGGGCGTAAACGACTGCTAGCTGCTTCGAGGATGGCCGTGGATTTTTCAGTCCCACTGGTACGTAATTGATTGATTCGGTCAATTAGTACGATGGCATTATTCACAACAATACCGGCCAACATAATCAACCCGATAAACACCACCACAGAGACATTAGTGCCAGATATAAACAGGCCGTAAATTGAGCCAGCACAAGCAAGTGGCACGGTAAATAAAATCAGTAACGGATGCAGTAACGATTCAAATTGTGATGCCATCACCAAATAAACCATAAATACGGCCAGCAGCAAGGCGAACTTGAGTGACTCAAAAGACACCTGCATTTCTTCATTTTGTCCGGCAACTTGAGCTTTCATATTCATGGGCAGATTTAACTGCTTAAGTAATTGTTTGGCCTCAAGTGCAGCTTCACCTAAATCGCCATAAGCCAGATTGGCAGAAATTACCGTTACCCGTTGTTGGCCTACCCGGGTGATTTCACTTGGTCCCACCGACATTTGAATATCCGCAACTGCATTTAATGGCACTGAAGGAAGTGAACCTGGATTGACAATCATTTGGGCAATGTCATCTACGGAATCCCGCTGATGCTCGGCGGTGCGCACCAAAATATCAACTTTACGATCATTAATGGTAAATTGGCTGGCTATCTCACCGCCAACTTTCGCGGCGACCATTTTGGCGACATCGGGTGCATTAAGGCCAATTTGAGCTAATTTGGTATGATCAAAATAAATTTGCAGCTCCGGATTGCCATTTTGCAGGGTCGACTTCACATCGGCAAAACGATCGTTTTGCTGCATCAATTCGACCAGTTTATCGCTATAGCGACGCAGCATGCCCAAATCATAACCACTTATCTCTATTTCCAGTGGTGTACTGAAACTGAACAGCTCAGGTTTGCCAAATTTAGCGTCGACACCGGCTTGATTGCGTAAAAAATCACGCATTGACTGGATAGTTTGTTGTTCGGTATCGGCGGTGCTGCCGGGTTTTAGTACGACATTCAGTCGCCCCCAATAATCTCCTCCTTGACCGGGAGAGGCATTCATCAAACTGCCGGTTCCGGCTAATGAATAGGTGCGCTCAACTGGGTCAAGAGTTTGGGTGTATTTTGCCAACGACTCTAACACCGCATCGGTATTTTCCAGTTTGGCACCGGTAGGTAAGGTTATTTCGGCATATAGCTCACCTTGTGCCATTGACGGAATGAGCTCTACGCCAATACGAGGTAATAGCAAAAGGGAGCCTAATGACACTAATAAAATGGCAGCTAATACAGCTAATCTACTTTTTAATGCCACTTGTAAGGCGCGCTGATAAATAAGGCTCAGGCGGGTATACGTGCGATCAAATAGCCACAATATGGGCGTAAATATTTTACCCAGTAGGGCGCTAATTAACCGGAACAGACTGACAATCGCACTGCTGATGGTCAGACTAATGTAATAAATTGACTGAGTTAGTAACCATAACAAGGTTTTAAATGGCCACAGTAAATAGTATCCAACTTTTCCCAAGGTAGTGGTCGGTTTAGCGGCTGTTGTCGACTCACCTAAATCCAGTTGATCGACGTTATTGGCTGATTGTTTTTCTCGTGCGGCCATCATTGGAATAATGGTTAACGCCACGAGCAGTGAGGCACCAAGTGCAAACGTCACGGTTAAAGCTTGATCGCTAAATAACTGGCCTGCAATCCCTTCTACAAAGACCAGCGGAAAAAACACCGCCATGGTAGTGAGGGTTGAAGCAATAATCGCGGTAGACACTTCTTTAGTGCCCAAAGCCGCCGCTTGCTCAATCGGCATGTTGTTACTTTTTAGCCGATCGATATTTTCCAGTACCACAATGGAGTTATCCACCAATAAACCAATAGCAAGTGCTATCCCGCCTAAACTCATAATATTTAAGCTAATGTCATTGGCGTACATCAAATTGAATGTGGCAATAATAGAAACCGGAATAGAAATGGAAACGATCAAGGTTGGCCAGATGTTCTTTAAAAACAGGAAGAGTATTAACATCGCCAAGATACCGCCCATAATACCCGCGGATTTGACCTGATTTATTGCATTGGAAATAAATTGAGACTGATCATAAACCAGTTGCAGCTGGTATTTATCTGATAGCTCCTGATTAATTTCGGAAAGCCGTTTTTGTACGTTCTGAGCAACTTGAACGGTGTTGGCATCACCTTCTTTGTAGATGGCGATTTCTACGCCTTCCAGTCCATTAAAACGAGTAATCGACGAGCGTTCCTTGTAGGCATCTTTGATCTGCGCTATATCACCTAAGCGAATATGACGGCCTTCACGAGTGGCAATAAACACATCTCGCATTTCATCCAGCGTTTCAAACTGATTCAGGGTACGGACCAGATATTCCTGATTACCATCTTCAACGCGCCCTCCGGACGTATTGACATTCTCCGCTTTTAAGCGATTGATAATATCTTCGACTTTAATATTGAGTTGGCTGGCTTGGTCTTGGTTAAATAACACCTGAATTTCATTTTCCAGACCTCCTCCAATACGAACCGAAGCCACCCCCGATACTGATTCAAGCTTGCGCTTGATCTGCTCTTCAGCGTAGGTTCGCAGGGATTTCATTTGTTCAATATTAAGCTTCGAGGCGTCATTTATATTGGCCCCATCAGCGATTTTATTCCCAAATCCAAAGCGTAAAATAGGATCTAAACTGGGGTTAAAACGCAATAACAAGGGTCTTTTGACATCCAGAGGTAACCACAACACATCCAGTTTTTCACGTACTTCAAGGCTTGCCACATCCATATCAGTACCCCATTCAAACTCAAGTACCACATCTGATTGACCGGCTTTGGAAATAGATTCGACTTTACGTACGCCTTTAACCACACCGATGGCTTCTTCAATCGGTTTAGATACCAGCTGCTCCAATTCGCCTGGAGCGGCACCCTCATAATTAGTGCGGATGGTCAGGGTAGGGTAGGATAACTCGGGCAATAAATTAAGCGCTAACCGTGATAGGGACACAAAGCCAAACAACAAAATGGCAAAAGTAAACATCCATACCGTTACAGGCCGTTTTACAGCAACATCAACAATACTCATGGTCAGTCCTTAACCGTTAACGATTTCGACGGAGGCTTTATCTTTTAAATTATGGTGGCCGGTAATCACGACTTGTTCATTCCCGGTTAAACCTTGGGTAACCTCGATAATACCTTCTTCCTGATAACCGATACTGATTGGCGTTTTAGTTGCGATCCCATCTTTAACCACAAAGACATTAAGTTGGTCATCTATATCTAACAAGGCTTGGCGAGGTAGCAAAATCGCATTATCACGGGTGTCATAATTGAGTTTTACTTGAGCAAACATGCCTGCTTTAAGGGTGTTACTTTGATTTGGAACACTTAGCGTTACTTTAAATGTACCGGTTTTGGCATCAATTACTGGACTGATCCGCTCTACCGAAGCATTGACAATTTGATCGGATAACGCGGTTAAATTTAAACTGGCATGTTGTCCTTTATGCACCCGGGATAGTTCTTTTTCGGGTAAGTGTACAATGCCGTACAATTGTTTTTGTTGAACAATGTGAAACATTCTTTCACGTTGAAACGATTCGGTTAAATTACCAACTTTGGCGTTACGTTCGGCGATAAAGCCGGAAATAGGGGCTAATATGGTGGTTTCTTCCAGATCAAGCTGAGCGAGTTCCAGTGATGCTTTCGCCGACGCATACTGCGCTACCAGTTTGTCGTAGGTGTCGTCGCTGACTAATTTTTTTTGATAAACATCTTTAATTTTACTGAGTTCTTTTTCGATACCAACCAGATTGGCCTGGGCTTTAAGCAAGTTAAGGCGATAACGTTCTGTTTCCAATTTGGCTAGAACTTGGCCTTTTTCTACATAATCACCTTCTTCGACCATTATTTCATGAATAATCCCGGATGCTCGAGCAACCACAAACGCCTCTTCTTTGGCTTCAAGCACCGCAGTGGTGGCATAGTTCGATGAAATGGCACCCTGTTGCAGGGTGGCGACTTCAACCGGGATGGCGATGACATCATTTTTTTGTTCTGTACTACTGGTGGCTTCCGCTTCTCCGCAACCGGACAATAAAGTACTGCTGGCAAGAAAGGCGCAGAGCATAATGGGTTTCAAAAGGTGGCGTTGCATGTGTTCTCCCTAATTCGTATTTTAATTTGGTTTATTAAACCAGTTAAAGCGTGTTTAAAAAGGTTAAAAGCAGTTTTTATGCCATTAAAAAATACTTAATAAAATCATCTATTTAGCCTTTTTAATAAGTGATTCCCAAAACGTTAAATAGAGTTATTTAGTTGTTTTGACCAAAAGTTAGTTAAACCGACACGTTTCACTGAACTCAGAGAAAGTGGAATACCGTATATTGTGATGGGCGACAGACTTTTACTTACCCTTAAAAGAGAACTGTGTATATACTGAGCAATACATACTCTATAAATAAATACTGTAGAGCATTAACTCTGTGCAGATAGTCAAGCAAGGTGTGTGATGGAATCTGTTTTTTTGACATTAAGTTCACGCATTGGTGATTTTTTAGATGTGACTCAAGATGGGTATGCCATTTTTTCCGCTGAAGATATTGTCATCGGTTGTAATAAAGCATTTGCTGAAATTATGTTTGTTAATTACGAACAGATTGTAGGGATGAGTTTTAATCAAATACTTAAAGCCGCCTTTATCGCCAATAATGGTCCTAAAATAAATACCGATGATATTGACCAATGGTTGTTAGTGGCTAACAGTAAAAGACGTTCACGAGAATTTCGGTTGTTTGAAGTCGATTTAGTCGATGGTCGCTGGTACTTAATGTCGGAACAAACATTAGCTAATGGTGAAATGCTCCTCCAGGCAAAAAATATTACTAAGCAGAAAGTTCTGGAGCATACTCTTTATGAACATTCTCACCAACTGTCTAACTTGGCCTCAACCGATGAGTTAACCCAAATATCTAACCGACGCAGTTTTATCGCTCAAGTCAATTCAGAGTTAAATCGCAGCAGCAGGAATGACACACCCGTTGCGTTCTGCTTGTTAGATATTGATTACTTTAAAAAAGTAAATGATGAATATGGTCATCAGGCCGGTGACAGGGTATTGACCGAGTTGGCTGACATGATCCGTACAACACTTAGAGAATATGATTTATTTGGTCGTATCGGTGGCGAAGAGTTTGGAATTTTATTGCCTGACACCGACGGTGATAGCGCCAAAGAAATTATGCAACGATTACGATTATTAGCCATGCAAAATGTTTTTTCACCGCTCGAACATCGGGTCAATATCACGATTTCTATTGGCATTGTCGTTGGTGAAGCAGGGTGTAAATTTGAACAGCTCTATAATGAAGCTGACATTGCCCTATATCAGGCAAAAAACAAGGGCAGAAATTGCGTCGTACAGCGGCAGAGAATGAGTGTCGATAAAGGTGTGGCATAATTACTAATATTTAATATATCAGTTTAAATACAATAACTTAAAATAATTCTCCCGAGTCACGCATAACCCATTTTAACCAAGCTGGCAGGCTAAAAATGGCTTTTAGCCTGCTTTTTTAATCGGTGTTTATTTAGGCTTGATAACCAAAGGGATCATCGATTGAAAAACTGGGTTGAGTAAACCATTTCGGTCCGCTATCAGTCATATAAAAGTGATCTTCCAGCCGTACTCCAAACTCACCAGGTAGCACTAACATGGGTTCGTTGGAAAATACCATTCCCGGTTTAAGCGGGGTTTTATCACCCTGCACCAGATAGGGACCTTCATGTATATCCAGTCCGCAACCATGCCCAGTGCGGTGAGGTAAGCCCGGAACCGCGTATTCAGGTCCAAAACCATTTTGTTGCAGTGATTGGCGTGCCGCGATATCGGCGGCTTCACAAGGCTTACCAAGTTGGGCGGCATCAAAAGCGGCTAATTGTGCCTGTTTTTCACGTTGGCGCTCTGTGGCCTGGCCATAGGCATAACTGCGGGTAATATCTGAATTATAGCCATGCAATAAACAACCAGTATCGATCAGTACCCAATCATTTTCTTGAAGTATTTGGGGATCTTTCACGCCATGGGGGAAACTGCTGGCCAAGCCAAATAACACAATACAAAACGACGAGCCGGACGCGCCGACTTTTTTGTGCGCATCGTTAATAAACTGGGTAACTTCAACCGTGCTAATTCCCGGCCGTAATATTCGCGCCGTGGCTTTATGCACTTCCAGGGTCATATCTTTAGCCCGTTGCATTAGCGCGATTTCTGCTGCTGATTTTTGTTCACGGCAAGCGGCGGTAATACTGTTGCTGGTGACAATATTTAATGCTGGATTAGCCTTACAAATACCATCGACTACAAAAAAAGCACTACTTTCATCAATGGCTAAGGTTCCAGTATTTATATTGGCGTTTTTAAGCACTTGGCCTAGTAAAACATAAGGGCTTTCGTGTTCTTGCCAGCCATGAAACGGGGCATCGATTCGCATAAAATCAGATAAGGAATCGTACTCAAAAGCGGGTGCAATATAATGTAGTTCACCGCTGGCGGTGAGTAAGGCGCCCACCAGACGCTCACTGGCGTACCATTTTAATCCGGTAAAATAGGTCAGGTTAGAACCGGCATTTAGATAGAGTGCAGAGATATTTTGCTGCTGCATTAACTGACAGGCTTTTTGCTGTCGCTGACGGATTTCATTGACACTGACAGGATTAATATCGACTGTCATATCGGTTAGTTTTGCGAGTTCTATTTCTGCGGTGGAGCCGCCAACACCTATTGTCATTTACTGTTTCCTGTGCATTTACTAAGGCCTTACATCATACCACAATGACAGATTCTACTCAGGCAAAAACCTGTGGTTATAACCCATCAAGTAATTGGTTAAAGGCAAATTGATAACCTAAATCCGTTAATAACTGACTGGATATAATGCGTTGGTGCGCTTTACCTGACGTAAATTCCGGGGCAGGGAGATTGAGCTTTTGCGCGGCTTGTTGATAAAACGCCGCTTTGGTTGGATGATCCGGCATAACTAGATTGATAATCGGTGGTATTTTGTCGATATGCTCAATGATGTAGCCAATGGCCCTTACCGCTTCCGTTTGATGGATCATATTGACTGTTTCAGCACCATTGGAGCTAGGCCTTTTATGTTCAAAAAAACGGCCCGGATGTCGCTTGGGTCCATATAATCCTGCCAACCTGAGTACTTTACCTTTATTACCCAATGCCGTTGTTAAGGCTTCATTTTGTAGCAGGCGAGACTGTCGTTCTGAGGTTGCTGTAATATGATCACTTTCGTGATAAAGCCCGGCTTCAGTGGGGTAGACGCCCGTAGTAGAGCATAAAACGAATGCTTGCATATTTAACTGCGTTGCCAACTGGATTGCTCTGGCTAAGTAATGGCGATAACTTGCCTGTTTTTCCGGTGTTCGGCCAGCAGGAATACAAAATATCCATACCGCTTGTTGTAATGTAATACGGTGCTCAATGGTGTTTCCTTCGCAATTAAATAGTGTCCAATAATGTTGGCTAGACCTGAGCGGTTCACGGGTTGTCATCTGTACGCTAAGCCCAGCATCGATTAAATGTTGCCCCAAGGCTTGGCCAAGCCATCCGGCTCCCACAATTACCGCGTTCTCGATCACGTATCCGCACTCCATCAATTAAAAACGCTATAAGAAACCAAACCTGTACTAGTTTCAACATTAATCCTGTCTTTTGTTTGCTTCGACGCATCCAGTTTGGTGATTAAATCGTTTACTAGTAGAGTCCGCATTTTTGCGTATTCCCAACTTAGTCCGCCTGCGAAAGAATATGAATAAATATCAGATATTTAGGGAGATTGATTAATAATGACAAACGACCGGTTGCAACTAATCGCCAGCGCTGTATTGCTATCCATGCTTTCTGCGCAAAGTGTCGCCGATGACAAAATTGAAAAGATCACTATTCTAGGCCACGACACCGATTTAATTGGTTCGGCAATCTCGGCCTCTGAAGGTTTTGTCGGTGAGGACCAGCGGGGGCATTTGAACGAAAACCTACGGTTTTGACTCCCAGGCCCTCCGCGTAACCGTAGGTTTCCGAATAATCACCCCTTCCCCTCATCTTCAATAAAGTACGTACCATTGGTCAACACATGCTTATAGGGCAATAACGAGATATGGGATAAGGTCTTGTCGTCGATATCCTCCCCCTGCTGCCGGAGCTGCTCAACCACGTCATTTATCTTGATCGTGTTCCAGTACAGAATGGCATTGGATACAAAGCTGAGGCTGCTGGCCTTGTTCATGATTTCCTCATAGTCCCCAGTGGTGAATTCACCCTGGTCCGCAAAGAATATCCAGCGCGGCAGTTTGTGCCGGTATTCCCCTTTGTTCAGTTGCCGCTGGACGGTTTGGCGCAGTTCTTTGTCAGTCAGGTACCGCAGAATGTATTCGGTCTTGATGATCCGGCCCAGGTTGGTAAAGGCCTTGGTGAGGCGATCGGAGGGTGAACTGTTGGTCAACCGTTGAACGATGACGTGTGCTGGCGCAGTTTTCTGCTTCAGAGAAATAACCACCCGCATCATGTATTCCCATTGCTCCTCAATGATCGACAGATCAGCTGTTTTCGTGAGTAAATGGTTGAGGTCACCATAATCGACGGATTTGTCGATACGGTATAGCTGCTGATCCTTCAGATCCCGAATACGTGGCATAAAGTAGAAGCCAAGCAAATGACAGAGGGCGAAGACGATTTCAGTGTACCCGTGCGTATCGGTGGTGTGCTCTCGGATTTTCAGAATCGTGTTGTTTTCCAGCAGACCGTCCAGAACATACAGGGCTTCACGAGGGCTACAGGAAATGATCTTGGTGCTGAACACGGAATATTGATCGGATACGTGGGTGTAGATCCCGATGGCTTTTTCATAATAGCCGTAATAGCGGGGATAGTATGAAGCCAACAGGCTGTCGGCGCGGATTTTAAAGCGTTGCGCATCTGAAGAGGACAATGTACCGGAACCATACACCGCACTCAACGGCAGCTCATGGTGTTGATTCACAATTTCAGCACTGGCGTTGATCAGGGTTTCTTCGCGAATATAGTATTGCAGGATATGCCTTAGCATATCGACAGTAACGCCATTGACGCTGTTACTCATGGACACGACGCCCAGGTTTGTGGCTTGTGAAATAATGGCAGCCATCAGGCTTTTGTAAAAGTTTTTGGGCCGTGACTGGTGATGCTGGATAGGGACAAAGTGACGACTGTAATGCGTCATTTGATCCACCTCCATCAGCAGTTGCTCGATGCGTATGCTGGGCATATGCGCATCGATCACCTTTTGCAGTTGGTTGACTTTATCCGGTACGTCCAGTTTGTCGTCACGCTTGAGTTTCAGCCGGCCATTGTGTATCTCGGCGAAATTATCCAGTCCAAAACGCTTTTGCGCTGCTGACACCGCTTCGTGGAACTGGGATGAAATGGCGGAACGCACTTCGTGTGGCAAAGGCTGCTGTAGCTCGGTATAGACGGTGTGTTTGGTTTCATCCCAGTTGGGCTCGTTCAAGGTCAGATCCCAGAACGACACATGCTGTTTGCTCTGTGGTAAATACAAATCGCCGGAACGCAACGCATCTTTCATCGCGAGAGCAAGGCCCATTTCCCAAACATTGCGATTGATGTTGCCGGTTTGATCTTTAAGGCTGCGACGCAGCTCGCGGGGAATGAACGCAGTCGGTGTATTCTCCGGCAGTTTTTTCAGATCGCCGTCATCCAACTGCCGGACGAACTGGATGGCTTTTATCAGTGGCCCAGAACCTTTCGCCACTTCAAACGGTAACCGTATAAAGTCGGAAAAATACTTTCGTAAACTGGGGTAACGGGTCAGCAACAAATCGCAATAGCCGCGTTCTTCCAGGCGTTTAAAAATGTGCAGATCCTCAATGGAGGCCAGCAAGTGCTTCTCGTCAATACGCTGCCATAAGTCATTCTTGTACAACGGCTGTTCCTCCGGCCATTCCAGCAAAACATGCGTGGTATCGAGCACAGCATCGATGGCTTTCTTCTGGCGTTTACGGAATTCCTTGTGCTTTTTGTCGTGACTGTTTCTGGTTTGTCGGCACAGTTCCGTCATGTACTGATCGTGCATTTTGACCAGGTTATCCAGCAGAATCTTGCGGGATTCTAACAGGAAGCACACCATCAGGGCATAGCGCTTGTGGTCTTTGAAGCGTTTCATGTCCTTGGCGCTGTAGCGCTTGGTCAGTCGATACAGGTAGTGAAGAAAAGCGGTATCAATGACCTTTTCCTCGAATTCATTAATGCCGGTGGCCACCAGATTGTCATAGCGCTCCAAATAGCGTTTCAGCGATGAGATTTTGGCGGCCGGTGGATACTCTTTGAGTTGGTTGAAGTAGGTTCGTTGATTACCGTCCGTGGTTTGCAACAGATCGTCGATGGCACCGCGCAGTTCAGGGGACATCTGATCAAACACCTGCTCGAAAAGCTGAGTGTGGACCTGGTTACAAATACGGATGATCTGCCGTTCGATGGTCGAGGGTCCTGGCAACATAATACGGTTCAACAACAGGTAACGTTCTGCCCGGTGAAAAAGTTCATCCGGCAGCAGCCCCTGACGGGCGTGTTCCTCTATCCAGCGATCCAGGTCGGCTTCCACTTTGTCATCAAACCGTTGAAAGCCCAGATACTTGAGGATGTTATTCCGATGCTCCAATAGTGTCGCTTCCCGCTCGGGCACGTCCACGGTTAGCGTGGGCGGGTGGTCGAGTTGACTGCTTAGGTAGCTGATTACCCGGGGGGATAGATCATGGAGCTGGTTAAGAAACCGGCCATAGAGACGCATGGCGCACAGTTGGATGGCAAATCCCAGACGGTATTGCTTACGGTACTTGTTGACCACCTGGCAATCGCGTCGGCTCAGCGTCCAATCGCGAACCATTTCTTCGTCGGAAAATCGTTGTGGCAGCATTAACGGTTGGTATCGCTGCTGGTTGGTTAAGAACTGCTCTTTGGCTGTCATGGGCTCTCACTTGGGCTCAGTCACGCCAACTACTCCTATAGCGTTGTTTTTATTGATGTTTTTATATTCGTAAGTCGCCATTGTCGTATCTAACAATCAGACGGCATTGTAATAACGAATAGACGATAATAAAATAACGAATAGACGAATTTCAACCATCAATTAGCCGAGCGCTTATTTTATGTACCCACGTTACTCTGAATACAATGTCAAAGAAGCGCTGAGCGACACCCCGGTGGTCTTTGTGATGGGGCCTCGCCAAGTCGGTAAAACCACTCTGGTGAAGGCGTTGATTGGTGAGATGGGCGCTGAAAACTGGGAATACATTACCCTGGACGATCAGGCCCAATTCGAAATTGCACAAGCTGATCCCGTCGGGTTCATCCGTAATCTGCCACCGAAACGAATTGCGCTCGATGAGGTTCAGCGCCTGCCTGAACTGTTCGTCTCCATTAAGCAGGCTGTGGATGAACAACGCACGGCAGGTCGCTTTCTCCTGACGGGTTCCGCCAATGCCTTGTTATTGCCCCGGCTATCGGATTCCCTGGCCGGCCGGATGGAGTCGGTTCGCCTGACAACGCTTTCCGAATGTGAGATCCATGGACGACCCCCCAGCTTTTTAAGCAAACTACTGAACCAGGAAGCGCCTTCGGCTCAGGACATTCGTGTGCGGGATCATCTACTGCAACGGTTGATTACGGGGTGTTTCCCCGAGCCTCTGCAACGTGCCAATGAGCGGCGAAGCACCGCTTGGTATCAACAGTACGTCAGTACATTGATCCAGCGGGATATCCGCGATCTGACCCATATCGATCACCCCGATCTGATGGCCAAGTTACTCAAACTCACCGCCTTTTATGCGGGGAAACTGGTTAACCTGACCGAACTGGGCGCTAAACTTGGGCTGGATCGACTGACCATCAAAAAATACATGGCGTTGTTGGAGCAGTTGTTTTTGGTGGAACAGCTGCCGGCCTGGCATTCCAACGAATATAAGCGCCTGGTGAAAACACCCAAACTGCACTCGGTCGATACCGGCATGATGTGCGCCGTGCGGGGCCTCAATCGGGAGCGCCTGCTGAAACAGCCAGGTGATTTTGGGTTGGTGCTGGAATCCTTCGTCTACAACGAATTGCGCAAACAGGCGGTGTGGATCGAGGAGCCCTTGAACTTCTACCACTACCGTGACAAGGACAAGGTGGAGGTCGATGTGATCATTGAAAACGCCATGGGCGATTGTTTTGCCATTGAAGTCAAAGCGGCGGCAACCTTGAGCACGAAAGATTTTACCGGCTTGAAACGCTTTCAAAGTGTGGCCGGCAAGCGCTTTAAAATCGGTGTCCTGCTCTACGATGGCGATCATACGACGGCTTTTGGTGACAATCTCTTTGCTGTCCCGCTGGGAGCGCTCTGGTCATGAACGAAAACCACACCATTGGCCAGCTGGCCAAGACAGCAGGTGTCAACGTCGAAACCATCCGCTACTACGAACGCCGTGGTTTGATCCGTCAACCACCCAAACCCGCAGAGGGATACCGTACCTACCCAAACGCAACCTTGGCTCGGATTTTATTCATCAAACGCGCCCAGGAACTGGGTTTTACGCTGGAGGAGATCAACAACCTGCTGTCATTGGGCGAGTCGCATTGCTCGGAAGTCCAGGAGCTGGCCGAAGCAAAGCTGGCCAGCGTGCGTGAAAAAATTAACGATCTACACCGCCTGCAACAGGTGTTGGAAGAGCTCGTCACACAGTGCCGGACCAATCCTGACAATGCGGCATGTCCTATTGTTGAATCCCTCCAACCTGCTCCTCGTCAATAAAAGGCATTGGACTTGACTCCGTACCTTGGTACGGGACTTACACTGATTTCACTAGGTCAATAAAGTGGAGTCGGCGATGGCAGGAAAAGAGTCATTCACCAACACAAGGCTACCTATCATCGGTGGCATTACCGCTGCCACCGTCGCCAGCCTGTGTTGTGTTGGGCCTTTTGTGCTCCTGTCACTGGGTATCAGCGGGGCCTGGATCGGTAACCTGACTGTATTGGAGCCCTACCGTCCCGTATTCATCATGCTTGTTATGTTGTTGCTCGGTTGGGCTGGCTGGCAGGTTTATCGACCGGTCGATACCTGTGAACCGGGAACCGTCTGCGCTGTGCCGCAAACTCGGAAACGGCGGCAAATGGTTTTCTGGATCGCTGCAATCGTGGCGCTGGTGCTCGTCACCAGCACCTACTGGATTCCTCTGTTCGCATGAACACTCTGGAGCTAACCATGCAGAAAATCATTCTCGGTCTCGTATTCACCATCGCCAGCTTCTCGGCCTGGGCCAAGCCACAAACCATCACGCTGGATCTGCCAACCATGAACTGTGCCATGTGCCCGATCACGGTCAAAAAGGCACTCACCAAGGTCCAAGGCGTGACAAAAGCCGAGGTCAGTTATGAGCATAAGCAAGCCGTAGTAACCTTTGAGGATTCCCTGACCAACGCTGACAGATTGGTCGAAGCGACCACCCATGCCGGTTATCCATCGACCATCGTGAAAACGGAAACACCATGATGCCAGAGGTGATTTTGCAGTCAGTGCTGACTTGTCCCGAATGCGGCCATAAAAAAACAGAATCCATGCCCACCGACGCGTGTCAGTGGTTCTACGAGTGTGAGCAGTGCCATGTTTTATTGAAGCCGAAGCTCGGTGACTGCTGTGTCTACTGTTCCTATGGCTCGGTACCATGCCCGCCGATACAGTTGTCACAGGGCAATAAAGACACAGGAACCTGTTGCGGCGGTTAAGTGGACCTCGCAAATCTGCATGTCACTCACCCGGTTAAGTCGATGATTTTCCAGTATCAATCCACCTTCAATGATCTCTGTAAGATAAAGGAGCGAGCCTTGGTAAGGCCTCTCTATCAAAACGGTTTCCAACCGACTGTAATTTTTACTTCTCTTGACTCTATAGCGGCTATAGGGTTTACAATTGCGATCAATAATCATTAGCGATTCATGAATAAGAGAACACCGAGATGTTTGATTGCAGATTGCAACGCCTGAAACGAGCCACCCTTCATGCCATCATATTTCTGATGCTGCCACTTTCTCTATCTGCCGGGGCGAATGAAGCTGAGATCCCAGACAACGTTACTCAACTCCGGCAACTGGCACAGCTCGCTGAATACATAGGCGTTGATTATGCCGAAGCGGTGAAAAACGGTCAGGTAATTAATGACAATGAATATCAGGAGATGGTGGAGTTTTCACAACTGATTGTTAGCAAGAGCTCGCTGGCCGCCACTGCTGATGCAGAGTCACTCGCAGTGCAAGCAATGGCATTGCAGAGGGCCATCCATGATAAGAAAGGTGTTGATGAGATCCGTCAAATGAGTGCCAGCCTACGCGGCACATTGTTGGGATTGATGCCACATTTATCCCTGCCGGAACGGATATTACCTCAAGAAAAAATCCGGCCGGTATTTGAGACTAACTGCGGATCTTGCCATGGAGTATCTGGTCAAGGTGACGGAGTGCTGGCAGCACAACTCGATCCCGCACCCACGGACTTTACCGATAAAGAGCGGGCATTAAATCGATCAATTTTGGGTTTATACGACGCCATTACCAATGGCATTGACGACACCGCCATGCCATCTTTTCAACAACTAACGGAGCAAGAGCGTTGGTCAATGGCATTCTATGTCGGTGGACTCGCTTTTCAATCCAGCGAACCTACTCACAATGATTTGAATATTACCAAACTGCAGCTGATTAATCACAACCCACTGCAACTGGCAGCAGCACGCCCTGATATAACCCTACAAGCTTTGGAGAGTTTACGCGCTAACCCCTCGGCATTATTCAAGGCATCCCAAGATCCCTTGGCAATCACATGGAATCGACTTCAAGCCGCCCAAAAAGCGCATCAGAAGGGAGATTTTTCAACCGCAAGTGAACTCGCCGTCAGTGCTTATCTGGACGGTTTTGAACTGATTGAAAACAGCCTCGATGCGCATGACAAAGCACTGCGCCAATCCATCGAGTCCAACATGATGGCACTACGACAATTGACCAGCCGCCCCGACGTAAACGGAGAATTGGGTGCGCTAATGGCGGAGACGCGGCATTTGTTGGATGACGCACAACGTTTGTTATCAGAGTCCACCTTGTCCGAAGGAACCTTATTCACTGCTAGTCTGGTCATATTGTTGCGCGAAGGCCTGGAGGCATTGCTGGTTATCATTGCCTTAACGACGGTTTTGATAAGAACCGGGCGTCGGGATGCGCTTAAATATGTCCACATAGGCTGGATTGCGGCATTACTTGCCGGTGGTGCCACCTGGATCGCCGCTCAATCGTTGATCACGATCAGTGGTGCCAATCGTGAAATCATGGAGGGAATTGCCGCTTTATTGGCCGCGTTGGTACTGCTCTATGTTGGGATCTGGATGCATAGCAAAACCCAGGCTGCACAATGGCAAGCCTACATTCAGCAACATGTCGATACCCAACTTAAGTCTGGCACCTTGTGGGGGCTGGTGGCGTTGGCATTTGTGGCGGTTTACCGGGAGGTGTTTGAAACCGTATTATTTTATCAATCGCTGTTAACGCAGGCGGTATCAACCCAATATTCTTCTGTTGGTGGTGGCTTTGCGCTCGGTTTGTTGCTGTTAGCCATATTGGCGTGGGTGTTGATTCGCTTTTCCGTCAAGCTGCCGATCGCCAAATTCTTTTCAGCCACCACCTACTTGCTGCTAGCGCTGGCATTTGTCCTGATGGGCAAAGCTGTGTCGGCATTACAGGAGGCGGCCATCATCGGTATGACGTCATTACCTGTGAGTTTTGAGATTGACTGGATTGGCGTCAAATCCACCTGGCAAGGCGTGCTTGCGCAACTTTCGGTACTTCTGGTTTACCTGGTATTTTTAATACTATCCAAATCAAAACGCGCAACATCACAGCCGATAACACAGGCGTCCGATTTCAAGCGCGTAAGTGTTACCGCTTCTGATGCTGATTAGTGGTTAACGTTTGCAAGATGCCGCACTGTTCGATCGTCCTTTCACTGGAGCAGCTGCGGCGAAGTACTTTCAAATGCTCGCGCAGCTGAACCAGCTCCTGAATGCGCGTTTCCACTTGTTGAATGTGCGTATCCATCATGCGATTGACTTGATCACATTGCGCACCCGGTGAGCGTTTTAATGTGAGTAGCTGGCGGATCTCGGACAAACTGAGATCCAGGTTACGGCAGAGCTTGATAAATAGCAGCTGTTCGACAGCAGCTTCATCGTAAAGTCGAAAATTGCCGTCACTACGCTGTGTCGTGCACAGCAACTGTTCTTTTTCATAGTAACGGATAGTTTGCACCGAGCAATCCGTCCTTTTTGCCAGCTCGCCAATCTTCATTTATTCAATCTCTGTGCTTGACTCTATAGTAACTATAGAGTTTAAACTGCCCACCTTGGATAGAACAAGGGTTTTTTATGACGACCACATGCGGTGGCAATTGCCAAAATAACGCGACGGAGAACACTCCCCAAATTGCCGAAGTACACGACGCTTCTCATGGCGGCTTTGTTAGTGAGTATCATGTCCCCAAGATGGACTGTCCTTCAGAGGAAGGCATGATCCGTATGGCGTTGGACAGTGTGCAACCTAAAGTCACATTGGAATTCGATACCCCCAAGCGCAAGGTG
Source organism: Neptunicella sp. (assembly GCF_048268085.1). Lineage (NCBI taxonomy): Bacteria > Pseudomonadati > Pseudomonadota > Gammaproteobacteria > Alteromonadales > Alteromonadaceae > Neptunicella > Neptunicella sp. Next base: position 30,601 of record NZ_JBLWWF010000023.1, read on the forward strand.
AGTGTCTACCATGGTGATAACGCTGACCTTATTGAAAAAAGAATGCAATCAGTCGGTCTGGGCGCGAGACTTGTCAGTACAATGCCCGTCGCCAGCGAGTCCATCGCCCGTGCGCAGGCGTCTGCAAAACAGGAGGCAGAAAGAGAAGCTGGCATTCTCAAGTGGCTACTGGCAATCAATGGCATCATGTTTGTCATTGAAATTACTGTCGGCTGGTGGGCGCAATCCACTGGTTTGATTGCGGACTCCCTGGATATGTTCGCTGATGCCGCCGTCTACGGCGTGGCGCTGTATGCCGTAGGGCACAGTGTGCGGATGAAGTTGCGTGCAGCCCATTTTTCCGGTTGGCTTCAGATCATTCTCGCCCTGGGCGCTTTGGGCGAGGTGGTAAGGCGATTAGTATTGGGTAGTGAACCGGTTTCCACTTTGATGATGAGCTTCGGGCTTGTTGCCTTGACGGCCAATGTGATCTGTCTGCTGTTGATTGCCAAAAGCCGGGATAGCGGCGCCCATATGAAAGCCAGCTGGATTTTCTCCGCCAATGACGTGATTGCCAATCTAGGGGTGATCCTTGCCGGTGGATTGGTGGCCTGGACGGGCTCACGTTATCCAGACTTGGTGATTGGCCTTATCATCGGTTTGATTGTGTTGAATGGTGCGCGCCGTATCTTGCAGCTCAAGTCCTGAGCCGAGCACAATATGAACAACAAGCAATGGTCTTTTTTTGATAACTCGCCAATAAAAATCCTCGACCTGGCTCGCTTTGATAAGCGGATAACAGGTAAACGAAAGGCGCTGGGACAATCGGGGATTGAATCCGTAATCAAGGGTGGACTGCTTCGCAGTTTATTCCATTTCATTGGGGTTATGTTCGGTTTATGAGTCGAAAAGCACTGTCTTATCTGCTGTTACTCTTGATTGCACTGCCATCAGTGACAGCTATGGCTGACGTGCATCCCATTAATTATTCGGATACAGCCCCTTATTCCTCTGATTTCATCGATGGCTCATCATCGGGAGTACTGGATAGCTCGACCGTTACTGATCCCACTGATCAGAATATGTCCACTGACTGCCTGTTTCATTGCCATCACCATGGCTGCCATTGCCATATCTATTTATCCGGTAACCTGACTCACTCAAACTTTTTGCATAAACATTCGTTGCATAACGACTCTCAAGCCCTCATTCCCGAGGCCCCATCCTCGTCGCTGTACCGCCCTCCAATCGCCTGATTTTACCGATTATGTTTTTTCTGTGTTGCCGTTATCGCTGCAACGCGCGGTTTGAATTATCTTAAATAAGTAGGATCTACCATATGCTATCAATACGTACTGCGCCGGGTTCTGGCGCTACGGGTCGGCGGAATATCAAAAGCCGCTGCATTCTGTTCAGTTTATTATTTTTTATTTCTTCGTCGGGGCTTAACGCCGCACCTGGGGACTCAACGATCACGCTGACCAATGCAGTGCAGCGCGCCTTGTCACAAAACCCGTCTTTAAAAGTTTTTCCCTACCGCTATGCAGCCCTTCAAGGGCAGGCCGAAACAGCCGGGTTAAGACCGGCGTATGAGCTGGGATTTGACGCTGAAAATGTCGGGGGCACTGGGGACTTCAGCGGCGCAGGTGCTGCTGAGCTGACCATTGCCCTGTCTTCGGTCATCGAAATGGGGGATAAGCGCGCGGCACGACAAGGCGTAATCTCCCACAGTCGGTCGGTGCTCAATGCCAGCCGCCAGGTGGAATCCTTGGCCTTATTGGGCGAAGTCACCCGCCGTTACGTCGATGTGCTAGCAGCACAGGAGCAGGTCACCCTGGCTGGCGAGGCCGCCCAATTGGCGAGCGAGAGCTTACGCATTGTGAAAAAGCGGGCTACGGCGGGAGCGACACCCGAGGCGGAAGTCAAACGGGCACAGGCCGCTGCCGAGCAAGCGAAGCTCGCGTTGCTGTCGGAGCAGCAACGGCTTACTTATTTGAAAGTGTCGATGTCTGCCTTGTGGGGGGTAACCTCACCGGACTTTGACAAAGTGGAAGGTGATCTATTCCAGTTTGGCGAGGATGTGGCATTCGACCTGTTGTACGCCAAAGTTGAAAAAAATCCTGCGATAGAAGTATTCGCAGCAGAGTCCCGCCTCAAAGAAGCAGAAATACGCCTTGCTCAAACCCAAGCCAGTGCCGATATCAGTTGGTCGGTGGGGGTTCGTCGCTTGCAGGAGACCGATGACACCGCATTGGTAGCGGGTTTCAGCATGCCGTTGTTTTCCGGCAAGAGAAATGTCGGCGCCGTTTCGACCGCGTTGGCCGAAAAAAATCAGGTGTTGGCAGAGCGCGACGTAATGCTGCTGGATCTACACACGCAACTGTTCCGGGCTTTTCACAACCGCAAACAAGCCATTGTCGCGGTCAAGGCGCTACGTACCGCCATCATTCCCGCCCTTGAGCAGGCCCTGGTAGAAACTCAGGCGGCCTATCAACGCGGTCGCTACGGGTATCTCGACTATGTCAGCGCGCGGCAGGAATTATTGAGCGCCAGGCGTACCCAGATCGAAGCGGCCGCAGCCGCCTTAACCTATGGTGCAGAAATTGAGCAGCTAACAGCAGAGCCCCTGGCCTTGACGCAGTATGGCGAAGACAACACATTTCCAGGAACCCCACAATGAAATCAAATACCCAGTTAAAAAAATCATTTATTCGTCTAATTACGTGTTGCTTTGCGATCACCCTGTTGTCCGGACAAACTTTCGCCGAGACGGGTCACGGAGAAGAGGAAGAGCACGGTGAAGAAGGCCACGTCGAGCTGACCCAGGAGCAGATAAAACATGCCGGCATTACGCTGGCAACCGTTACCTCGGGCACCATCCGCGATGTTTTGCCAGTATATGGCGTCGTCGCCACCAACGCAGAGCGTGTACAGTCGGTAACGGCACGCTTCGACGGCGTTATTCGGGAAGTTAAAAAAAGTGTTGGTGATCCGGTTCGCAAAGGCGAAACCCTGGTGACTGTGGAAGCGAATGAAAGTCTGAAAACCTATTCGATAGTATCCGCACTCAATGGTGCCGTTACCCAGCGTAATGCAAACGCTGGCGAGCACACTACGGATACCCCATTGTTGGTGGTACAAGATTTCTCAACGGTTTGGGTGGAGCTGTCGGTTTTTCCCAAGGATGTTGCTCAGGTTGAATTAGGCCAGCGGGTTCACATTCTCAGTCTCGATTCGACCCAAATCGCAGAGGGAAAAATCATCTATATTGCGCCGCTTGGCCAAGCTGGTAATCAGGCCATTACAGCTCGCGCTTTGATCGACAACCCGAATGGCATTTGGAAACCCGGTCTCTTTGTCAACGCGCAAATCACCCGTGCCGAAATAGCCGCTCCGGTGGTGATCCGCAACGAAGCCTTGCAAATTATCGACGATAACCCCGTCGTTTTTGTCCAGGGTGAAGAGGGTTTTGAACCACGTGCGGTGACGCTGGGACGCAGCGATGGCGAGCTAAGCGAAGTCGTAGCTGGTCTGTCCGCAGATGAAGTGTATGTCAGCAACAACAGTTTTATTTTGAAAGCGGAATTGGGTAAAGGGGAGGTTGGCGATGATGATTAATAGCTCCCTGAAAGACATTCTGGATTCCATCGGCCGGAGCAGCATTCTATCGCCGCTCAACGAAGGAGTGTGTGATGATCGATAAACTCATTCAATTTTCCATCGCACGCCGCTGGCTGGTGATGTTTCTGGTGCTGGTAACGGGCGCCCTGGGTGTCTGGAACTATCAGCAGCTACCCATTGACGCGGTACCCGATATCACCAATGTCCAGGTGCAAATCAATACAGAAGCCCCAGGCTACTCACCGCTGGAAGTGGAGCAACGCATTACCTACCTGGTAGAACTGGCGATCACGGGGTTGCCCTACGTTGAGAGTACCCGTTCGATATCACGCTATGCCCTGTCTCAGGTGACCGTGGTGTTTGAAAAAGGCACGGACATTTACTTTGCCCGCAATCTTATCAACGAGCGCTTGCAGCAGGCGAAAAGCGAGATGCCTTCGGGAATCGATCCGGCGATGGGACCCGTTGCCACAGGCCTCGGTGAAATCTTTCACTATGCGGTGCATGCGAAACCGGGCGCCTTGAAGGAAAATGGTGAGCCGTATGATGCGACGGCCTTACGCACCTTGCAGGATTGGGTGATACGTCCGCAATTGCGCCTGGTTCCAGGTGTTACCGAAGTCAATACCATTGGCGGCTTTGAAAAGCAGTTCCACGTCACCCCGGAACCGTCAAAACTGCTGGCCTACCAGCTCAGCTTCGATGATCTGGTGGCGGCATTGGAGAAAAACAACGCCAACATCGGTGCCGGATATATCGAAAAAAATGGCGAACAATACCTGATTCGTGCCCCCGGACAGGTAGCTGACATCCCGGCGATCGAAAAAATCATCGTCGCCCGTCGTGACGGCCTACCCATAACCGTGGCTGACGTGGCCGAGGTGGGATTCGGCAAGGAATTGCGCACCGGTGCTGCGACGCTCGATGGCGAGGAGACGGTCTTGGGTACCGCCGTCATGCTACTGGGCGGCAACAGCCGGACGGTTTCCCAAGCGGTGTCGGCCAAGTTGCTGGAGATCAACAAAACACTGCCCGAAGGCGTGGTTGCAGAGCCGGTTTATAACCGTACAGTACTGGTCGATAAAACCATTGCCACGGTACAGACCAACCTGGTCGAAGGCGCGATTTTGGTTGTCGTCGTGCTCCTGGTCATGCTCGGCAATGTCCGGGCGGCCTTACTCACCGCAATGGTGATCCCTTTGTCAATGTTGATGTTGATGACAGGCATGGTGCAAACCAAGGTCAGTGCCAATCTGATGAGTTTGGGCGCACTCGATTTTGGCTTGATTGTGGATGGCGCGGTGATCATTGTCGAAAACTGTATCTTGCGCTTGGCCGGGCGGCAACACCATCTTGGGCGTACCTTAAAACTGGACGAGCGCCTTCAGACGGTGTTTGCGGCCACCCGCGAGGTATTTACACCAAGTCTGATCAGCGTGTTAGTGGTGATTCTGGTGAACTTACCCATCCTGGCTTTGACGGGCGTGGAAGGCAAAATGTTTACGCCCATGGCCATGGCGGTAATCATGGCCTTGCTGTCTGCGTTGGTGCTGTCACTCACCTTCGTCCCTGCCGCCGTGGCGCTGTTTATGACGGGGCATATCGAGGAGAAGGACAATTTTATTGTTCGCCACTCCAAACGGTTTTACGCCCCGGTTTTGGCGTGGGCACTCAAATTTCGCGTACTCGTATTGTCTGCGGCCCTGATCTTTGTGGTTTTGGTCGGCGCACTGGCAACGCGGATGGGTACGGAATTTATCCCGAATCTGGATGAGGGCGATATTGCCATCCAGGCGCTGCGAATACCGGGTACCAGTCTCACTCAATCTCTGGATATGCAGTTTCAATTGGAAAAAGCGGTGCTGGAAATCCCTGAAGTCAAAACCTACTTCGCACGCGTCGGCACGGCTGAAGTTGCCAGTGACCCCATGGGACCCAACATTTCCGATGGCTATGTCATGCTCAAGGATCGCAGTGAATGGCCCGATTCTGATAAAACCAAAGCGCAGCTGTTAGAAGAAATTGGTGAGAAACTGACGTTGTTGCCGGGAAATGCCTATGAGATCAGCCAGCCGATCCAACTTCGCTTCAACGAGTTGATTTCAGGTGTGCGTTCCGATCTCGGGATCAAGGTGTTTGGTGACGATTTGACGCAACTGCTTAAATCGGGCGGCGAAATCGCGGCGGTATTGAACGGTATTGAGGGCGCCGAAGAGGTTAAGGTCGAGCAGGTGTCCGGCTTGCCTATTCTGTCCATTAATGCCGACCGTTCAGCCATGTATCGCTATGGCTTGAATGTCGCCGATGTGCAGGACGTAGTCGCCGCCGCCACGGGTGGTGAAGAGGCCGGCCTGATCTTTGAGGGCGATCAGCGTTTCTCGATAGTGGTGCGGGTAGCCGAGCGCGTCAGGGGTGACTTGCGCGCGTTGGAGCGTTTGCCGATACCGCTGCCAGACGGCGGATACGTGCCACTGCGGGAAGTGGCCAGTCTCACCCTGGCGCCTGGACCTAATCAGATCTCTCGTGAAAACGGCAAGCGGCGACTGGTGGTCAGCGCCAATGTTCGCGGTCGCGATTTGGGTGGCTTTGTGGCTGAAGTTCAAGGCAAAGTGGCGCAACAAGTGAAATTGCCACCTGGTTATTGGCTGGAATACGGCGGCACGTTTGAGCAACTGCAATCAGCCTCGCAGCGTTTAAGCCTGTTAGTCCCCGTCACTTTGGTGATGATTTTTGCACTGTTGATGATGACCTTTGGCTCAGCAAAAGATGCGGCATTGGTCTTTAGTGGCGTACCGCTGGCGCTGACCGGTGGCGTTATCGCCTTGTGGTTACGGGACATCCCCCTCTCGATTACCGCCGGTGTTGGGTTTATTACTTTATGCGGTGTATCGGTACTGACCGGGGTCATGATGGTGTCGGCCTTTCGGGATGAGCTCAATCGCGGTGAATCCGTCGAGCAGGCGATTCTGGGCGGCGCCATGTTGAGATTGCGGCCGATATTGATGGTCGCTCTGGTGGCCGCATTAGGTTTCCTGCCGATGGCACTCAATACCAGCACCGGGGCGGAAGTTCAGCGGCCACTGGCCACGGTGGTTATCGGCGGCATTATCTCTTCCACGTTACTTACGTTATTGGTGCTCCCCGGTCTGTATCGATTGGCTTGGCGAAGGCCAAAAGCGATTGATAACAATGGCGAACCGATCGCTGAGTAATACCCGCTGGATCGCGGCAAGCATCCTCTTGCCGCGATCCATCTAACAGTAATAGCGAATTTTTTTGGAGTATTTACATGAAACAAATTACCGCCTTTATCCACCACGTTCGATCCGCCGATGTCATCGATGCATTGCGTGATGCAGGCTACAAAAACCTATCACTACTCGACATCAAGGGGACTTTAAAGCCCTTAGGCGAGCAGGAGTTGGCCTATTCGTCAGAAGCTGGTGTGGTTATCTCAGAAGTCCAATTATCACTGGTCTGTGATGACAATCAGGTGGATGAGGTGACGACCATCATTCGCAAAACCGGGAAAATCGGACCCAACATATCCGGTTGGGTATACGTCACCCCTGTCGAGCAAGCGCTACCGATTGGAGGAAAAGAAAATTAACTTCATGGCGAACTCTAACCCGACAAACACCTTTTGTGGTTGGCTGTGTCTTTCCGGTTTGATATTACTGATGGACCAGGCGAGTAAGTATGCCGTTGAGCGTACGATAGAGTACGGTGAGCGCGTGGAGATTAACTCAATTCTTAATATCGTACACATGATGAATCCTGGGGCTGCATTCAGCTTGCTAGCTGATGCTGGTGGCTGGCAACGCTATTTCTTTATTGCATTAGCCTCTGGCGTATCGGTTTGGTTGGTTTGGACAATGCGGCGGCGTCCAACCCGGCTTGAAGCGGCGAGCTATTCGATGCTGCTTGGTGGTGCATTGGGCAACCTGGTTGATCGTGTATGGCGTGGATCGGTAGTGGACTTTCTTGATTTTCACTGGAGCTATTCTCATTGGCCAGCATTCAATCTGGCTGATACAGCGATATTCATAGGGGTATGTATTTTTATTGTGAGTACCATAGGTAGTAGGAATCATCAAGTTCATGATGAAGGCGATAACAGCGACCATGAAAACAACAAAGGAATGAGGTAAGTGGAGAACACGCTCCCGCTGTGGCATGTGGAGCGTGTTCTCGGATTTATCAATTACTAAATAACCTCATGTCTTGTCCCGTCGAAAAGGCTGCATCAACTGTTGCCAATAGTCAGCTGGATAATTCGGCGTTGAAGCGATACCAAGATCTTTAGTACCGATCGTTCGTTCAGAGTCAAAATAAGCCGTTCCCAACAAGCGATCCGTCAAGGTGGTAAAAAGCCCGAAGTTCACATCGCCTTCTTCTGCCGTATTTAAGTGGTGGAAACGATGCACCGCGTTGATTGCGAGAACCCTCCTCAGCGGTCCAGTAAAATACGCCACGTTCGAGTGCTGCAATAGTAACTGAAGCACTACTGCAACCACCAACAACATCAGGACATTTTGTGGCACTCCTACAAAGAGCAATGGTGTCGTTCCTGCGACGGTTTCTATCAATTGATGCAATGGATGTTTCATAAGACCATTAAAACCGTATAGCCGTTTTACGCTGTGATGAACGGCATGAAGGCGCCACAGTGAAGAGAGGCGATGACTGGCAAAATGCGCCAGGGTGATGCCAACATCAGAAATGAGGATCGCCAAAAGTAACTGGAAAGCCAGCGGCCACCCGGAAGGCCATATCGGTGCCAAGACCAGCAAGCCACCAAATAACGGGAGTACAGCAACGCCAATAACATTAAGTGACTCGTTCATAAAGGCGTGAAGCAGATCGCGTCGCTGATCTTGTTGCGGTTCATTAAACGCACGATCATAGGGTGTCAGTTTTTCGGTGGCGAAGGAAATTCCTATAAATACCAAGATCAAAAATACCAGCCAACCTTGGTTGTAACCCTCGGCAACAAGATAGATAGCGACGCCATTTCCGACGAGCAAAAACAACGGCAAATACAGGAGCCTAACCAACCACGTTATGCTACGAATCATTTTAACACTCCTCGCTGATTGAGAGTGTTCAGCATCTCATGTTTACACGTAGCCACATTGAACGAAAGTGCTGTTTATTCTGACAAAAGCCGTTGAATAACTGCCGGGGAAACACCAAAAGCCTCGGTAACAGACCGGCAGAAATGGGCCTGATCGGAAAATCCCGATGCAATTGCCGCATCAGTGAGTGACATTTGGCGTGATAACTCAAACCCCGTTAATAGTTTTAACCACTTTTTATAGCTGCGTAAAGGTAAGCCGGTGCTTTCGGAAAACCAGTGGGAAAAACGACTTGGGGAAAGACGAACTTTCTTTGCCAACTCGGCTCTAGAGATTGATCGCCCATCCATGGCTTCGGCATGTAATGCTTTTAAAATGTGGCTCAATCTGCTCTTTGGATCAGATGTTTGATCGTGCCGGTAGTGACGCTCGAAAGCCTCCAGTTCGAATGAAAGGTTTTCCGTGGCAGTAAAGCGAGATAAACACGCCGTATTGAATTCCTCACGGAGTGTCCCAATGGGTTGCATCAACGGATTTTTTATGTGAGGCAGCAAGGCTTTGCAAATATCATGGGTTGGATCGATATAAATACACAGTACCTCGGCCATTATCAATTGATGAGTAACTCCAGCCGGTATCCATAACCCCTTTTCTTTGTGCCGTGTTTCGCTGGAAATGACTTCAACGTTTGCATCTAAACCGATCGCGATTTGATGCGCCCAATGTTTATGGGGCTTATTGTCTCCTGACTCGCCGAGGAACGCACCGATACCTGGTGTTATCGCTACTGAGCCGCGCCATGGGTTCACTAAAGTATTTGTTGTGATCATTACCCTATCTCTACAAAGGCAGCTTTTCATTGTAGTTGACTGTCTATAAGCGCTTGCAACTTTTCTAGGAGGATAAATGAGGCATTATTGGTGAATTGCTGTCCTTCTTCGATGTACTCCCATACGGTAGCGTCGCTCTTCCAGCCGCCTTGTTTCTTAATAAACTCAAAGTCGATTTTTTCCCTCGCTGCCGATGTAGAGAGGCCACGCCGAAAGCTATGGCTGCTCAAGTCCGGCACGAAATCGAACTGACAGGCGTTGCCCAGAGTCTTGAGTAATTGATTAATGCCACCGGGATTCAGTGCTTTGGGTTGAACCTTATCCCAACGGTTAACGGGACGAAAAACCGGACCTTCATTGATATCAGCCAATTCTATCCAGTTCTTCATGGCCATAGCAGGACAGCAGCCTGGTGCACCGAAAGGTAATGCTCGCACTAAGCCCATGGCTTGTTGATCGGTCTTGGAACGAGACAGCCGGATGAGAAGTCCTTCTGGTTCCCACACCAGATCACCGATTTGAATGGCCACCAATTCGCTACGACGAAAGGCGCCAAAAAAGCCGGTCAACACCAGCGCGATATCCCGCTGTTTCTTTTTGGTGTCAGGCAGTTGCCGCAAGTGATTCACCATCTGGGCAATGTGCTCCAAACGTAATGCCTTGGCTTTGCGTTTGGGTTGGCCTTGAGTACGACGAACGCCTTCCATGGTTTTGCGGACCAACGGATCACTTACCGGATCGATGAGCCCTTGGTAATGGTGCCATTGGCTAATGGCGGTCAGGTGCAGATCCAGGGTCCGGGGGTTGAGTGATTCGGCTCTGGCCAGCAGGTAACGCACGACAGTATCCCGATCCGAGGGCAGGCGACCACCCCATTTTTCAAATTGGCGAATGGCCGAGCGGTAGGCTTTGCGCGTGTTGTCGGACGTCGCTGCCTGGAGGTAGTGCCGCAATGATTCGGCTTCCTGACGTTCAATCAGGGTCGATTCCTCATTACGTAATGGCAAGTTGCTAGCCGGTTTTGGCGGTTTGTTGTTCATGAATAGGATTTCCTTCGATGTCGCTCAAAAGGCGGCTATGTACCGGCGTTACAAGTCGAAAATTTACGTCAAGATCCATTAACCTACGATAAGGTAGATTATCGGTGGTTAGTATCTTGAATTCAAGCGATCTTGAAAAACACATATATAATGTTATATTACGTGTTATGTAATATGTTACTAAATAATCCGAGAGGAATCACCATGGCCCGTGCCGGAGTCACTTATCACGATATCGCTAAAGCAGCTGAAGTCATTAAAACACATGGCCAGGAACCCACGGTGGATAGGGTGCGCGAGCATCTGGGCACCGGCAGCAAAAGCACCATCGCGCCATTGCTCAAGCGTTGGCGGTCAGACAATGGGGAGGCGGCCGATGTCAGTGGACTGCCGAACGACCTCATCGAGGTGGTAAAGTCCCTGCATGAGCGGGTACAGCAGATGGCCGACCACCGTATCGAACAAGCTCGCCAGGAATTCGAGACTTTAAAGGAAGAACTCCGCACAGAGTTGACCTATGCCAACAACACCATCGCGCAACTTACTGCCCGACAACGGGACCTTGAGAACCAGATAGCACGAATTACCGAGGAAAAAAGCCTGCAAGACAAGTCCCTGGAAGACGAACGCGTCAGGCTGGCAAAGGCCGAGTCTCAGCGGGACGAAGCTCTTACGCGAGCCAACGACTTGAAGGATAGTGTCAGTGAACTCAGGCAAGAAAACCGGGATATTCGCGATCATTTCGAACATTACCAGCAGCGCACTGCCGAAGACCGCCAGCAGGAGCGCGAACAGTTCCGTATAGTTAACCAGGGGTTAAATGATCAGATTCAGGATCTGCAACACCGGCTCGCACAGACTGAGTCGAGAGCGTCCGAGCTATTCGACATCAACGCGCAGTTACAACGAAATGCCGATGAATTAAAACGGGCCAATGCGGCGCTAAATAGCGACTTGAACGCAAAGATGGAAGATATCCAGAACCTGGAACACGAGTATGAAGAAGCCGTGACAAGGTGCCGGGAATACCAGCATAAAAATGAGCAATTGTCGGAAAACATGGCCGCGCTCACCACTCAGAAAGCAGATGTCGATAAGCAAGTGGCCGTGTTATCCCACGCACTGGAGACCACCAAAGCCGAACTGAAAACCGCCCAGGATAAAGTGGCATTTCTGACCGATGAGAATAAGGTGATTCTTCAGGAAAAAGCAGTGATCCAAGGGCAGTTTAAACAGCTTCAAAGTTCGCTATAACGATTTAATGGATGTGTTTTGATCGTCTGGCTGCAAATGCAGAAATCGTTGCCAGCCCCTAAACGAGCAAACTTGGCAAATTTGTCGGTTCTTCCACAAGACCCTGCAGGCCAAGGAGAAGCATCGATTCGACCAACGTCAGGTGGAAAAAGAATATTGATATTCCTACATATTATCAATGTGTTATAGGTTTTGTGGCTAAATTCAACGCTTTTACCGGCCGAATGCAGCCGAACCTCAAATACAGGGATTAACGGCTATCAAACGAAAACCTACGGTTACGAGGGTGCCACAGGATTCAAAACCGTAGGTTTTCGTTCAAATGCCCCCGCTGGTCCGGTGAGGCTGAAATTAGCGTACGGCCACTGTTGCGTACTGGTGAGTTGATGGAATTGGTACCCGGCATGGTCGCCACTCAACATAGCGGTAGCGGTAAAGCCAATCAGTATTTTTTGCGTGGTTTTAATCTGGATCATGGCACCGACTTTGCCACATTTGTTGATGGTATGCCGGTGAATATGCGTACTCATGGTCATGGACAGGGGTACACCGATATCAACTTTATCATCCCTGAACTCGTGGCTAATATGGCTTACAAAAAGGGGCCTTATTATGCCGAAACGGGAGATTTCTCTGGTGCCGGTAGCGCGTTTTTCACTACAAAAGCCAGCCTTAAACAGGGATTTGGCCAGATCACATTAGGTGAAGATCAGTATCAGCGCCTGTTATTGGCAAACAGTCAGACCAATATATTGGGTGGCGAATTACTTTATGCGATTGAACAGCAAAGCTACGCGGGCCCCTGGAGCGATATTGACGAAGACGTCGATAAAATCAATATTTTGCTCAAACATTCGCAGCAACGTTGGGGCGGGAAATTGTCGATTATCGCTATGGCTTACGACAACAGCTGGAATAGCGCAGACCAGATCCCGCAGCGTGCGGTTGATGCCGGGCTGATTGATGAACTCGGTTCAATCGATACGAGCCTGGGCGGTGATTCCAGTCGCTACAGTGTGAGTGCCAGCTGGGATTCACAACAGGGCTCGTTGTCGGTTTATGCGATAGATTATGATCTGGATCTGTTTTCCAACTTCACCTATTTCTTAGATGATCCGGTTAATGGCGACCAGTTTGAACAAGTGGATAATCGACAAATTTACGGTGCGTCAGGCCATTGGCATCTTGATAGTCAATCAATGCGAACCACATTCGGTTTCGACACCCGCTTTGATGATATTAATGAAGTCGGTTTGTATAAAAGCAACAACCAACGTCGACGCGGCGCAGTCCGCAGTGATCAGGTAAATGAGCTCAGCTGGGCGCTATACGCGAAAAATGAACGAGACTGGAGTAATAACTTCAGAACCTCGGTTGGCTTGCGTTACGATTACTATGACTTTGATGTGGACAGCCTCATTGAACGCAATATTAATGATATAGATTTGGCTGCCAACAACGGTCAGCAAAATGCTGATTTACTGTCGATTAAAGGTAGTGCCACCTACAAATTGAGTGATAGTACAGAAATTTACGTTGCCGCAGGGCAGGGTTTCCACTCCAACGATGCGCGGGGAACGACTACTATTGTCGATCCTAACGACGGTAGTCAAATCGATCCGGTCGATCCTCTGGTCAAATCCCATGGTGCAGAATTAGGGGGGCGGTTTAACGCTGGTTCAAACCTCAATACTTCGATCGCACTGTGGACGTTATCTCTGGACAGCGAGTTATTATTTGTTGGCGATGCGGGCAATACCGAATCCAGCCGTCCCAGTCGACGGAAAGGTATCGAGCTGACCAGTTATTACCGGATCAATGATACCTGGACGCTGGATCTGGAATATACCGTCACCGATTCGACTTTTACCGATCACAGCGAAGATGGCGACAAGGTACCCGGCGCGATTAATCAGGTTGCGCAGTTAGGGATCAGTGCCAATTTTGATAACGGCTGGTTTGCCAGTGCGCGATTGCGCCACTTTGGTGAACGGCCTTTGTTGGAAAATAATCAGGTTAAATCCGATCCTTCCAGTATTTTTAATGCCCAGATTGGCAAAAATTGGACGCGTTTTGGTTTAAAACTGGAATTACTTAATCTGTTTAACAGCAATGACCATGATATTGACTATTTTTACTCCTCCCGATTGCCAGGCGAACCGGTTGATGGCGTAGAAGACAGGCACTATCATCCCATTGAACCGCGCACCATCCGATTGACAGCACAATACCGTTTTTAGTCAGTCGTCAGTTATAGGGCTGAAGTGCAATTAACATTGCCTACAGCCTTGTCTAACAGCTTTAATGTGACTAAATCAATCTCCAATACTCTCTATAGGAGCTAGTTTTAGTCACTTACTTATTTGCCAACAAACACTGATAAAGCGCGTCTTTAAGCAATGCCCGTTGATGCTTTTTTTGTGCCATAGCCTCATCATCAACAGGGGAGTTGTCCAGTTCCAGCGTTCTGATTTCTTTATCTAGCGCATCATACTGCTGCATATTGTCAGCAAACGCTTTATCGCTTTTAACCAGACCTTGTATCGTCGATTTATGTTCCGGGAAGTCGTGCAGAAGAGAGTGATTTTCACCTAACATCGTTTTTCCTTATTGTTAACAGAAGTACTTAGAATAGACCCTCATTAGCTGTGTTATCCAGCCAAGATCAGTATTTTGGTTGAGTAACCATTTGTCTCAATAATTAACCGCGGATACATCTGCGTATTTTTTTCATGTGAGCAATTCAACGAAGGTTCTCAATTTTTTGATTTATTAACTTATCCTTGATCTGTAACGCTACGTTAAATTTTGCGTAGTTTGACTAGCAAAGTGTTTTAAATTTTACGTAGCGCACGATTCTACAAACCCTAATTATTTTCGCACAGCAGCTTCGATTTCCGTTCTGTCCAAATCCAACCAACTGGATGAAATGCTTTTAAATCGGCAACGGTTTATTGCCTCAATTTAGCCTGGTGAAGTACACAATCGATTTAATCACAGGTTCGGGATACTCTTATCCTGCAATATATAAACATTCCTATAATGTATATTATGTTAAATTGATAATTATTGTTTATAAAGCTTTTATTAACAGTGTGTGATTACTACTTTAATGGTCCCTTTTGTGTTTACACGATCATTATTAAAGCGTTTGGTAAATGCACATTGTTATTTAGCGGGTTAATAAAGCTTATTGGTTTGGTGTGTTAGTGATTTGTCATTATTGAAATGGAATGGTGTTTTACTGGGAGTAACTTAATGATTTTAGCGATGTAAAATTTAACCCTGTTTGAGTGGATTAACGTCACGGTATTTGCATCGTTTTAGGGGGTAAACTATGGAGTATCAATATCCTGTTAATTAACGTGATGACTACCCTGCACTTCAAATTTCGTCACGCATTGGGTTATAAATGTTGTCGGGTAATGTAAAAACGTTGCGTCATTAACCTATGCTTTATAACCCTATAAATCCCGCTATATTGATATTTTAATTCAATCTAATTTAAGCCCCTGATAAGATTAAAAAATTAACCTCTAGGTAGTATTCAACATTTTTGGAGTGATTTAGGTTTGAGTCGTTTTAAGTTTACTCAAAGTATTCAGCCTCTTTGGCTAATATTTTTAAGCTGTTTATATATTTTAGTGGCAACCAATTTCACTTTTTATCAGCAAGTTAACCAAGTCTACCCCTGGAATGAGAGTTTTGTTTTTGTGCTATCACTCTCAGTGTTAGTGTTTTGCGTTATTTTTCTCACTACCTATCTGTTTAATCTTTTTATGCCGGTAAAACTGGCCGTTAGCTTAATGATCTTAATTGCCGTTTCGTCGAGTTACTTTGCTGATACGTTTGGTACTGTTATCGATAATGTCATGATCCGCAATACACTAGAAACTAACATTGCAGAAGCCACCGACTTATTTACCGTTTCATTATTGTTGAGATTGTTCTTACTTGCTGCGTTGCCTATTGCCTTGGTATGGGCATTGCCATTAACCACTTCATCAATTGTTACTCGTGTTAAACGTAATGTGATTGCCTTAACCCTAATCATTTTGGTTGTTTTGGCAAATTTGTTTGGGTTTAGCGATTATTATGCCAGTTTTTTCCGCGAACATAAGCCCTTGCGATATTTTATTAATCCCGTTTTCCCAATCTATTCCTCGATAAAATATATCAACAATCAGTTTGGCGACAATCGCCCGAAAACGCTTATAAAAAGCGCATCCTATTCGAGAGTAGCGGCAAGTGATCATCATAAAAAACTGGTTATTGTTGTTGTAGGTGAAACAGCCCGAACCGACCGTTTTTCGCTAAATGGCTACCAACGTCAAACCAATCCATTGCTTGAACAAGAAAGTAATTTGATCAGCTTTACCAATATTAGCGCCTGTGGCACATCAACCGCTATTTCTGTGCCTTGTATGTTTGCTATTAAAGGGCAACAAGATTTTGATGTCAGCGCATCCAGATATACCGAGAATGTATTAGATCTGCTCGCGAATGCTGGCGTGAGCGTGTTGTGGCGAGATAACAATTCTGACTCGAAAGGTGTTGCCGATCGAGTTAGCTTCGAAGATTTTCGTAAGCCTGAGAACAATTCCATTTGTGATGATGAGTGTCGTGATGTTGGTATGTTAAATGGTTTACAAGATTATATTGAGCAACAATCAGGAGACATTGTGATTGTATTGCATCAAATGGGAAGCCATGGCCCGGCTTATTTCAAGCGTTACCCTGCTGAATTTGAGTATTTTAAGCCTAGTTGTAAAACTAAAGAGTTAGCCAGTTGCAGCATAAAAGAAATTAATAATGCCTATGACAATAGTATCCGTTATACCGATTATTTTTTATCGAAGGTTATTACTCTGCTTAAAGCCAATACCCCTAAGTTTAAAACTGCGATGTTATATATCAGTGACCATGGGGAGTCGCTTGGTGAAAACGGGATGTATTTGCACGGCATGCCACTGATGTTCGCTCCCAGTGAACAATTAAAAGTGCCTATTATTGGTTGGTTTGGTGATTCATCCGATGTTGATCTTACCGCTACTGAATCGATTAAAGGAGCGGCCAATTCTCATGACGCAGTATCAAAAACATTATTAGAGATGCTAGAGATAGAAACAGACGCAGCGATCAGTGATGCCCCTGCTCTGTTGATAATGAAATCCAAAGACTAAAACGTGATTATTGCTATGCAAATTTAATGATAATCAGGTTCAATTAGCTGGCTGTTTTACTTATGCTGATAGTAATACTGTTGCAGTCGTTCATCAGGTTTAGGGCAGCTGGCTAATCGGCTGCTAACCGGTAATAACCACCAGTTAACACGATGCGCGTAGCCGACATCGATGCCTTTAGTTAAATCAAAACAATCAGTTTGGCTGGCCTTGTCTAATAATAAGTAACGTTGGTTATGATTTCCTTGCCAAAGCCACGCAGCCCGGATTTGTTGTTCATCCGGCGTATGATAACCAAAATGGGTTACCTGATAAGGCGCAAACAACAAAAATTGTTCAGGGGTATTAATTAAAGCTATCTCTGCGTTTTTAGGGATAAGGGGCGCCATATTTTGGTAAATATTTTTTGGAGTTTTGACTGGGTTGAGTAATTGATATCCCCAAGTACTGTAGATTAACCATAAAGCCGGTATAAACAGTATCCAACTGACAAAGCTCTGTTTTCTAAAACTAAGTAACGCACTAAATAGGCCGCATAACCCTATAGTAAGTAACATTGCCCAAGGGTTCACATCATATTGTTCAACTATTTTTACCGCTTTAGGCAACTCAGCCAATCCGGCAATAGCTAATGCCGATAGCAATACTGCAATAAGCATAACCACGGCCCAAATTAAACGCGCAGGCCATTGTCGACTTAATAAATTTTTAATGTAGGGAGCGCTGATCAGGGCCAACATTGGCAAGGCAGGTAAAATGTATACTCCTCTTTTGCCGGGACTAATGCTAAAGAACACCAGTAGCAGAATGATCCAGCCCAGAGGCAGAATAATCCGTCTGTCCCCTGCTTTAATTGCGTGCCACCATGGCTTAATTAGCCAAGGTAAACAAAGACTTAGAGGTAGCCAGAAGATTGGAATGACCTCAGTTATATAATACCAAAATGGCTTAACATGGTGCCATGAATTAGCGTAACGCGTGACGGTTTGCTTAAGTAAAATGTTATCTCGATACAGATCAAATAAGGGATTATGCTGTTGCGCTACCCAATACAACATGGGCATAAACCATAAACTGATTGCCGCCAGCATCACTGCCAAACCAGCCAGCCATTTTAAGCCGCCGACGATCTCTTTGTCTGCTTGCAGATTATGGTGCTTAACACGAACCCAAACATAAGGCAGTAACATTAGTACCGGTAAAAAACCGACACCTTTAGTTATCACGCCAATCCCCATAAAAAACCAGGCAATAAAATACCAGCGCCATTGGTGTTCTAGTAATAAAAAGCGCATTAGCCCATAACAGCCAATGGTAATCCAACAACACACCATGGCATCTATTTGTGCGGTTTTAGCCTGCAACGTAAACTGAATTGAAAATAGCAGTAACAATGCTGCATACCAGGCAATTTGGCTATTCCACAAACGCTTGGCTAAATCATAAATCAATCCAACGGTAATAAAGGAACACAGCGCTGAGGGCAACAAAAAGGCAATTTTTATTGAGCCGGTCAAGGCGTAAAACAATGCGATAGACCACATAAATATGGGCGGTTTATCGGGATACAGTTCTCCCCCCCTCATTGGGAAAAACCACTGTCCACTATCCACCATGGCTTGGGCGATGTGAGCAAAGCGAGGCTCATCGGCTGGCCACGGATCGCGCAGTCCAATCCCGACCAGAATTAATCCTGCAGCAAGAATAAACAGCCATACCAAATTAAAGTGGTTATCCATCCCGTTTTTGAATTTATGGCTATCGAAATAATATGAAAATAATGACTGCACAATTAATACCTGAAATAAGCAATACTACTGAGTAGTAGCGGAGGTTGGTGTATCAAGAGGATCGGATTCAGTGTCCAGTTGGCGAGCCGCTTTATACTGTTTATACAAGCGTAAACTGAGAAAACTGGATATGACAAACAGGATAATACTGACACTAATTTTCCATCCGGATAATACCACTACCCCTTTGCCCATTAAGGCAAAGACCAGCATTTGTGGAAGATATCCAAGTGCTGAACCACTGATAAAATAGCGGGCTTTAATGTTAGTCACACCAGCAACCAAGTTGGTCACCACATTACTACCGACTGGCAATAATCGAATGATTACGGTTTTTAAAATTGGTTGTTCACATAAAAAGTCATTCACCCGTTGGGTTTTATGACTGTATTTACGTTTAATCAAGGGTCTAACTAGATAACGAGCGGTATGAAAGGTAATCGCACACCCCAGAGTCGCTGCTAATGTGGATAAAATAGAACCGTTAACAAACCCGAATGCGTAGCCCCCCAAGAAAGCCAGTAACTGACGAGGAGCCCCGAACGCAGTGGCTACAGAAGCAATTAAAATAAAGTAGCCAATTCCGAATAGGCCATTATTGCGAATATGAAGATCAATCCAGTCTTTATTTAAACTTGCAAATAAATTGCTGTGACTGAGTAAGTAACCAAACAACAAGACACAGCCGACAAAAATTGCGCCTCGCTTTAGTACTTTAAATTGAAGCGCTGAAAAACGACTGCTTTTCATTGTTTGTCCGCAATCACGGGCTGCTTAAAACGTTTTTGTAGCCACATTACGCCAAACATATCGACAATCCCGACTCCTAAGCGCCCTAGCATATTGTATTTGGATACCCCGGCTTGCCGATCTCGATGATTAACTTCGACCACAACCACTTTACCCTGCATTCGATTCACCAAAGCAGGAATGAATCGATGCATATGATCAAAATAAGGCAAACTCAAAAAGGTCTGTTTTGGCAGTACTTTTAATCCACAACCGGTATCGGGAGTACCATCATTAAGTAATTTGCTGCGAATTTTATTAGCGACTTTGGATTGAAAGCGATACCACGCCGTGTCTTTTCTGTTTTTACGATAACCGGCAATACAAAAATGACTCTCTGCAGGCAACGCAGCGGCCTGTTGAACCATAACGGGAATATCTTTGGGATCGTTTTGACCATCGGCATCCATAGTAACAATCCAACGCCCCGATGCCTGCTTAACACCACTAGCAATGGCTGTACTTTGCCCGACCGAGTATTGATGCCTGATAATGTGGATAAAGGGTTGGTCTTGTCGTTTTAAACGTAGTAATTCATCAAAAGTACCGTCATCACTACCATCATCAACATAGATAATCTCAAAATCATATATACCTTTTATCGCCGCGACTATTTCATTAATTAGCGGCTCAACATTATCTTTCTCATTTTTAGCCGGTATAACAATTGATAAATCCAAACTCAGTTCCTGTCTTTTTGATGCTTAAACACCTTATTATATTAATTTAATCTTAAATTAAACTGAAAACGCATAAAAGTAGAATTGAAGGATAAAAGATAAATAACTTCCATTAGTTAGTTTATTCAAATGGTAAAGTTGGTATAAATACGATGATGGCATAAATAAAGGGAGTGTTATGGAGTTCGCCTGGATTTTGATTGCGTTAGTGTTTGGAGTGGGAGTCAGATTATTGCGCTTCCCGCCCCTTATCGGCTTTTTATTGGCTGGCTTCGCCCTCAACTTTCTTGGTTACCAAGCCAATGACACTCTTCATTCGGTAGCCGATATTGGTATCACTCTGATGCTATTTACTATTGGCTTAAAACTTAATGTTATTGATTTACTCAAACGCGAAATTTGGCTCAGCGCTATTTCCCATATGACGATATGGATAACGGTATTCGTCAGTTTAATCTGGTTGCTGGGCATTGTAGGGGGAGCTTATTTTGACGTAATAGAGATAAAAACGGCGTCACTGCTGGCCTTTGCTTTGAGTTTTAGTAGTACCGTTTGTGTGGTTAAAGTACTTGAAGAAAGTGGCGAGATGAAAACCCGCCACGGTAAACTCGCTATTGGCGTTTTGGTTATGCAAGATGTCATTGCAGTAATATTTTTAGTCATTGTAACCGGTGTAATGCCATCCATCTGGGCGTTGGCACTGATTCTCCTGTACTGGCTTAAACCGCTTATTGGGCGACTTTTAGATCTTGCCGGCCACGGTGAGTTATTACCTTTAACCGGTTTTTTTCTTGCTTTAGGCGGATACGAATTATTTAGTCTGGTTGGTATAAAAGGGGATTTAGGCGCCCTGATACTAGGCATGTTATTAAGTAAACATGTTAAAGCCGCTGAGTTAAGTAAAGCTCTACTTAACTTTAAAGACATATTCTTAATAGGCTTTTTTATTTCCATTGGGTTTACCACCCTCCCCGATTTAAAAATGATTTTGGTTAGTCTGATTATCAGCTTGTTATTACCATTAAAATTCGTGCTGTTTTTTGGGCTATTTACTCGTTTGCAACTCCGTGGGCGCACGGCTTATCTTGCGGGCCAGGTTTTAAGTAATTACAGTGAGTTTGGTCTTATTGTAGTGGCGCTATGCGTCAATCTCGGGTTGTTAGCCAATGATTGGTTGGTGATCCTGGCCTTGTCAGTCTGTTTTTCTTTCGCATTAACCAGTCTGGTTTATCAACATTCTCATCAAAGCTATAACCAGCTCAAACACATTATTCGTCGTTTTGAACGGGCAGACCGTTTACGGGAAGATATTTTTCATCAACCTAAAGATGCCGAAATCCTGGTGGTTGGGATGGGACGTGTTGGTAAAGGAGCCTATGAAGCCTTATCGGCAGTATTGGGAGACAAAGTATGGGCGATGGATGCGGATCGGGAGCGGGTGAAAAAACAACGTAAAGCGGGCTGCAAAATTATGTTAGGTGATGCGGAAGATGTCGATTTATGGGATAACATTGACCATAGCAATATCAAGCTGATTCTTTTAGCCCTGCCCTCTATTGGTGATATTACCAGTATTAACCAACAGCTTAAAAACGTGAGTTATCAAGGAAAGTTAGCCGCTATTGCCCGCTACGAAGATGAACGTCAAAAATTATTAAATGCGGGCGTGGATAATGTGTTCAACTTCTACACTGAGGCTGGAACTGGCTTTGCAGAAGAAAGTCTGCTACTGATGGACCATAAAGTGTAGAACGACTGTAATATACATAGCCGCTATTTTTATTCATTTTGGGTAGTAAAACGAAAATATAAGCGCTGTTGTTGATGGGTTTGACGGTTTTCAACATCAAGGCTTAACAGCCATTGCATATGGGGTTCGCTGCAACTGCCCAAGAATGTGACAGCTTGGGTGACATTTCCTGCGACAGACTCAATGATGACCGGCGTTTTGCCCATATACATGTTAATACCAGTAACCCAGGCCTGATTAACTATCAATTCATTGGGTAAGGTAAATTTCAGGGTTATTTCTTCTTCTAAAGGGATATTGGCAGGACTCATCTGTAATGAAATCACTTGACCATTTTTAGTGATCTGGCATTGGCCATCGTTAATCGCACAATAGGTATCATTGGTATAATGAATTTGCTGATTATTAATTTTAACTAGTATAAAAATCACACCCAAAAAAATTAACGCAAAAATTACACCAGTTGATTTTTTCTTTATCAATCAATCACCTATTACTTACACCTTTCATTTTAAAACAGTTTGAATTATTGATTCAGATCAAGCAAGTGTCATTACGACTTTTCTTTTAACCCCAAGAAACGTATTATGCGCGCCGAATCGGCATGCCATTCGGGTGGGTTTTCAAACAGTTAGCGGTAAATGCTGGCGAATTTAAAAATTTTACCTATGGTTAATTACAGGTTTGCAATAACACACTGATAATACGGAAGAACCAGCAAAATGAGTGAAGTCAGTCAAGTACAAGAGCAATACAATTATAAAGTTGTAAGGCAATTTTCGATAATGGCTATCGTATGGGGTATTGTTGGTATGTCAGTTGGGGTGCTCATCGCTTCCCAGTTGATTTGGCCAGAACTTAACTTCAATACGCCCTATTTAACTTTTTCTAGAATACGTCCACTGCATACCAATTTGGTGATATTTGCCTTTGGTGGAAGTGCGCTAATGGCGACCTCATATTATGTGGTTCAACGTACCAGCCAGGTACGGTTATTTAGTGACAAGCTAGCGGCATTTAACTTTTGGGGCTGGCAAGCGGTTATTGTATTGGCAATTATTACCCTGCCAATGGGCTTAACGTCCACTAAAGAGTACGCAGAATTAGAGTGGCCAATTGACATTCTACTTGCGGTAGTCTGGATTGCCTATCTGATTAACTTTTTCGGCACGATAATTATCCGTAAGGTCTCCCACATTTACGTGGCTAACTGGTTCTACGGCTCTTTTATTATCACTATTGCGGTATTGCATATTGGTAATAGTATGGCGATCCCTGTTTCGCTAACTAAATCCTATTCTATCTATTCTGGTGCAGTAGATGCCATGATGCAGTGGTGGTACGGCCATAATGCGGTAGGCTTTTTCTTAACGTCCGGTTTCTTGGGAATGATGTATTACTTCATTCCTAAACAAGCGGGAAGACCTATATATTCTTATCGTTTATCAGTTGTCCATTTCTGGGCATTGACGGCATTATACATTTGGGTTGGCCCACACCATTTACATTACACCGCCCTACCCGACTGGGTGCAATCGGTGGGTATGGTGATGTCCATTATTCTGTTTTTGCCTTCCTGGGGCGGCATGATCAACGGGATTATGACGTTATCCGGAGCCTGGGATAAATTACGACACGATCCGGTGTTGCGTTTTCTGATCGTTTCCCTGTCTTTCTACGGCATGTCGACCTTTGAAGGCCCAATGATGGCAATTAAAACCGTTAATGCCTTATCTCATTACACTGACTGGACAATTGGTCACGTGCATTCTGGTGCTTTGGGTTGGGTAGCGATGGTGTCGATTGGTTCGTTATATCATCTAATTCCAGTGTTGTTTGGCAAGGCGCGCATGTATAGCTACAAACTGGTTAATATCCATTTCTGGTTGGCGACTATTGGCGTGGTTTTATACATTGTTGCCATGTGGATATCTGGCGTGATGCAAGGCATGATGTGGCGCGCAGTGAACGCTGATGGCACCTTAACCTATAGCTTTATTGAAAGCATCGAAGCGTCTAAACCGTTCTACTTTGTTCGATTCTTGGGTGGTTGTTTTATTGTTACCGGTATGTTGATCATGGCATACAACACTTATCGCACGGTTCGCGGTAAGGAAGAACATATGCAACTTAACACGCAAACAGCATAAGGTAGAATGTGATGAAAAATTATCATGAAATCATAGAAAAAAATGCTGGTTTGATGGCCATCTTGATTATGGTGACCATTAGCTTGGGTGCCATGGTTGAAATATTACCTTTGATGTACCAAAAAGAAACAGCCACTCCTGTGGATGGCTTAAAGCCTTATACCGCATTACAGATGGAAGGACGTGACATTTACATCCGTGAAGGTTGTGTTGGTTGTCATTCTCAAATGATCCGCCCTTTCCGTGCTGAAACAGAGCGTTACGGTCACTACTCTGTTGTGGGTGAATCGGTTTGGGAGCATCCTTTTTTATGGGGTTCTAAGCGTACTGGTCCCGATTTAGCCCGTGTTGGCGGACGTTACAGTGATGCATGGCATAAAGTGCATTTGAATAACCCTCGTGCCGTAGTACCGGAATCCATTATGCCGGCATTCCCCTGGTTAGAAAAAAATGTATTAACCGGGGAATTAACCGCCAAAAAATTACAGACATTTCGTGATTTTGGCGTGCCTTATACCGATGAAGATATTGCTGGAGCTAAAGACGCAGTGAAAGGCAAGACTGAACTTGAGGCATTGATTGCTTACCTTCAATCATTAGGTACGGCGCTGAAATAGCCATGGATAAGGTATTAGCTAATTCTATTTTTACGGTAACGTTACTCGTCATTATGATTGGTATTATTGCTTGGGCTTTTAGTAAAAAGTCAAAAAAACGCTTTGATGAAGCGGCCAATTTAATATTTGACGACGAACCTACAAACCAACACAAACCGGATCAAAAAAATCGGGAGTCATCTGAGCATGAGTAGTTTCTGGACTATTTGGATTTCTGTTATCACCCTTGGCACCATCATTGGTTGCTACCTACTACTTCGCTGGTGTTTGACCAATTGGGTTGGCGTCGAAGAAGGTAAAGAAATGAGCCATGAGTTTGATGGCATTGTTGAAGTTAACAATCCCTTGCCACATTGGTGGAAAATTTTATTTTATATCACCATTGTATGGGGCTTAATTTATTTACTGCTATATCCGGGCTTAGGTGGTTGGCAAGGTTTATTAGGCTGGAAGAGCTCTAACCAGGGGATTCTAAGTATTGCCGAAGGTGAAGCGGCCACTAAACGTGCCAAAGAAGAAGGACTTGTGGTCCAGTATGATCGTGAACTTGAGCATGCGAAAGAGACCTATGGCCCGATATTTGCCGCTTATGCAAAGCAAGATATTGAAACCTTATCGCAAGATCCTGATGCCGCTAAAATCGGCCAGCGATTATTTTTACAAAACTGTTCCCAATGTCATGGCTCTGATGCTCGTGGTGGAATGGGCTTCCCTAACCTAACCGACGATGATTGGCTACATGGTGGGACGGCAGCGGCAATTAAAACGACTATTATGAATGGTCGTCAGGGTGTTATGCCTGCTTGGGGTGAAACTCTGGGTGAACAAGGGGTTAAAGAAGTTGTTGCCTATGCACTGAGTCTTAGTGGTCGTAAAGTTGATCAAGCGTTAGCTGACAAAGGTAAAGTCCGGTTTGCTATTTGTGCTGCTTGTCATGGTCAGGATGGTAAAGGCAATATTGCCACAGGTGCCCCTAACCTGACCGATAATATCTGGCTTTATGGTGGTAGCGAACGAACCGTTACCGAAACCGTCACTAATGGTCGTCATGGCGTAATGCCTGTTTGGAAAGATATTTTAGGTGAAGAAAAAATACATGTGATTAGCGCCTATGTTTATGGCTTATCACATAATAACCAATAATATCGTCGTCCATTTCAACAACAAATAACCCCGTTTTTACGGGGTTATTTATGAGAATCAAACATAATGAATACTCCCCAGCCTTGGTACAAACAGTTTTGGCCATGGGTGTTAATTATCCTGCCAAGTATTGCGGTTATTTTTAGCATTAATATGTTTTTTATCGCGATGAATACCGAAGATACCCTCGTGGTTGATGATTATTATAAAGAAGGTAAATGGATTAACATTCAGTTAGCTAAAATCCACAAGGCCCAAGAGTTGGGCATTCAAGGCAAGTTAACGGTGATCAATAACCGTATCGAAGTAGCAATACAGTCAAATACCCCACTGGACGGAACCGCATTATCACTCGACTTTCATCATGCTACGCTAAGTAAACTGGACTTCCATGTGCAACTGTTAAGAAATGCTGCAGGACTCTACGTAGCTGAACATAGTTCTGATATTGCAGGAAAGTGGCAAATTACCTTAACCCCTTTTGACAAACTATGGAAAATCCAAGAGAACATTAATTTACCTAGTAATGATGCGATCACATTAGCCCCAGAATGACGACCACTTGTTACCATTGTGATCAGCCAATTGCGGCTGGCGATAATTTTAACGCTTTTATATTAGGCCAGCACAGAGCGATGTGTTGTCCGGGCTGTGAAGCCGTTGCGCAAGCTATTGTTGATGGCGGCATGGAAGATTATTATCGTTTTCGGACAGAAACGGCTGAAAAGGCTTCCCCACTAAATGATGAGATACGTGAAAAGTTACGTATTTTTGATGAAGCCGAACTGCAACAAGAATTCGTTGAAACCGACTCTGAACAACATCAACAAATACAACTTACTATTGAAGGGATTAGTTGTGCAGCGTGTGGGTGGCTGATTGAGCGGCAAATAAGCCAGCAGCCAGGTATCAATCAGATTAGTGTTAACATTTCAGCACGTCGGGCTACGGTTAACTGGAACAATGCCATTACGCCGTTAAGCGAGATTTTAACCGGGTTTGAAAAAATAGGTTATCACGCACTGCCCTTTCAACCTGATTTACACGAAGCGTCTTATCAGAAAGAAAATAAACGTTTTCTAAAGCGTCTTGGATTGGCCGGGATTATGACGATGCAACTGATGATGTTGGCGTTTTGTCTCTACTTCGGCATTTTTGGTGATATTGAAGTTAAAACCCAGATATTTTTCCATTACATCAGTCTCATTCTTTGCCTTCCGGTGGTGGTGTATTCCGGGTTTGGCTTTTACCGCAGTGCCTTCAATGCCTTGCGACATAAAACCGTTAATATGGATGTGCCAATTAGCGTAGCGGTAATTGGTGCATTTAGTGCCAGTGCCTGGGCCAGTTTCACTGAACATGGCATGGTGTATTTTGAATCGGTGGCTATGTTTATATTTTTGTTATTGATAAGCCGGTATCTGGAACATCGCTCCAGGCATCATGCTGCTGAAGTGTCTGCCAATATCATCAAACATATGCCGGTTAGCGCCAATCTGATTGGCGATAGCGGTCACATTCAAACGTGCCTGGCTAAAAAACTGCAACCTGGACAGCTTATACTGGTGCGTGCTGGCGAAATGATCCCCATTGACGGGATTATTACCCAAGGTCAAAGCCAAGTTGATGAATCGATGTTAAGCGGTGAATTTGAACCCGTGAGTAAACAGCCTGGCGATACCGTTTACGGTGGTACCACAAATCATGCGGGTGTATTAACAATAAAAGTTGAAACCGATTTGCAACATGCATTAATCAGTCAGATTGTTCGTCTACAGGAAATCGCGTTAGCGGCTAAACCTAAGCTGGCGGTATTGGCCGATAAGGTTTCCCGCTATTTTGTTACTGCCGTACTAGTCATTGCGCTTGCCACCTTTACATTTTGGACATTACAAGGCAATGAGCAGGCCTTTTACATTACGATTGCCGTATTGGTGGCCACCTGTCCTTGCGCACTCGGATTAGCCACTCCAACGGCATTAACTTGTGCCATTGCGAATCTCAATCGCCATGGCTTATTAGTTAAAAAAGCCGATGTGCTAGAAGGTTTGCAACACATTAATTGTATTGCCTTTGATAAAACAGGCACCTTAACGGAAGGTCACTTCCGTCTACTTAAAATGGTTAATTTATCCAAAATGCCTGATGAACAGGCATTGAAGATTATTGCCAGTCTTGAACAACATTCCGAGCATCCTATCGCCAGTGCATTTCGCCATGTTATCGACCTGTTACCCTGTGACAATATCCAAGTAGTACAAGGCAAAGGCATAAGTGCAATAATTGGCCAAGAACAATATCAGGTGGGCTCTGCTGATTTTATACAGCACGATATTCCCGAACAGTATCGCTCTGCGCGAGTTTTTTTAGCCAATCAGCACCAGTTGCTAGCGGTATTTTATGTGGATGACGTGCTTAGACCACAAGCAAGCACATTGTTGGAGCGCTTAGCTGCGATTGAGACCCACCTTATCAGTGGTGATAATGCTTTTAGTGTTGAACAGCTAGCCCATCAGCTAAAAATCAATCACTTTCATGCTAGCTGCTCGCCACAACAAAAAATGGCAGTGATAAAACAGCTACAGCAACAGAATCAAAGCGTATTAATGATTGGTGACGGAATTAATGATAGCCCTGTGTTGTCTGCTGCCAATATTTCGATTGCCGTGGGTAGTGCTTCTGAACTGGCTAAAAACAGTGCTGATATAGTATTACTCAATAATCAGTTAGATCTAATTGCCTATTTACTTAAAATAGCCCACGTCACTCAGCGCAAAATAAGGCAGAATATGGGCTGGGCGATAGGTTATAATGTGCTGGTACTGCCCCTCGCCGTTAGTGGCGTATTAACTCCTTGGATGGCGGTGTTGGGGATGTCACTCAGTTCTGTTATTGTCGTGACGAATTCGTTACGAATATTAAAATATCAAGGCCATTAACCATGAGTATTCTGTATTTCTTGATCCCGCTGACAATTGTACTGGTAGGGATAGCGTTGGTTATTTTTTTCTGGGCAGTAAAGTCAAATCAGTTTGAAGATCTCGAACGTCACGGCCATAGTATTTTATTTGATGATGACCTGAAAAAGCCGGAATCTGATACCAGCAAGCATGACTGAACTCAATCTTCTCTCGGCGTTACTGGTTGGGATTGCCGGCAGCGTTCATTGCGTTGGAATGTGCGGTGGTATCGTTGGCGCTTTCACTTTTGCTATTCCATCTAAGACTAATCCGCTACCTTATATACTGGCATACAATGTGGGACGTATTACCAGTTATAGTATTGCTGGAGGAGTAACGGGTTATCTGGGCGAAATATTCTCTCATCAGGTGCATCAAGGACTTGTTTGGTTACAACTGCTTAGCGGCATTTTTTTATTGTTATTAGCCTGTTACATCGGTGGCTGGTGGAAAGTATTAACTCATCTTGAAAAATTAGGGGGCGTTTTCTGGCGCCAAATATCGCCGCTCAGTAAACGTTTTATTCCCTTTTCTACACCGCTAGCGGTGATACCTTATGGACTTATTTGGGGTTGGTTACCCTGTGGCCTGGTCTATTCTACGTTAGTATGGAGTATGGCAAGTGGCTCAGCAGTCAATGGGGCGTTAACCATGCTGTTTTTTGGTTTAGGTACCTTGCCCGCTTTGTTAATATTGGGTACGCTGGGAAATACACTTAAACAATATCTGGCATTACCTATTACCCGCCAGATCATGGCAGTGTTAATGCTAGGCTTTTCGATACTTATTCTGTTAAAACCCCTATAATATTCAGCCTCTCTGATAATTCATTTTGAGCTGGAATGAAGATGGTTTCAGATTATTTGTGAGGGAATATGCAGAAAACAACGCACAACCTATGTTGTCAACAATGTCATTTCAGTCAGTTATGTTTACCTTATTCGTTTGAGGGTAAGGAAATTGAACGTCTGGATGATATTGTGGTGCGCAAAAGTCCGTATCAAAAGCACCAACACCTGTACGAAGCTAATCAACCCCTTACGGCGTTATATGCCGTCAGATCAGGCTCATTTAAGTCTTTTACTTTATCGGAAAATGGTGAAGAGCAAATCATCGCATTTCATTTGCCCGGGGATATTATTGGTTTTGATGGTCTGGAATTAATGGCCCACCAAAGTCATGCCCAAGCACTCGAAACATCGATGATTTGTGAAATTCCCTATCATACCCTGGATCATCTAGCCGACGTGTTTCCCAAACTTCGTCAACAAATTAATCGCATTATGAGCGGTATGCTTTGTCATCATCAACAAATGTCACGGGTTCTGAACCAATACTCAGCCAATGAGCGTTTAGAGTATTTTTTAAACTCCATGGGACAACGTTTTGGCCAACGAGGATTCTCACCCAATACGTTTAGGTTAAGTATGACCCGAGGTGAAATAGGCAACTATTTGGGCTTATCCATTGAAACCGTCAGTCGTTTACTAGGTCAACTTCAGCGGCAAGGTAAAATTGATGTCGACGGTAAATTAATTACGTTGAAGTCTGACGAAAGGGATAAGCTTGGAATGTCGTCTGATTAATTTTATTACCGCTCTTCCTAAGCTCAATGTCCCCTAAATTATCGTTAAATTATTGATATATCTACCACTTCGCTGGCAGAACGGTTAGACAACGCATAAACTGATAGTAAGCGATGTAATTTCACTTATTTTGTCGGAGGTTATTATTATGCTCAAGTATCAAACTCTACTTGCGGTTATCGATCCATCCAGCGAAGAACAGAAATCACTCAAGCGGGCGATTCATATTGCCAATAAAACCGGTGCAAGTATTACCGCTTTATTAACCATCTACGATTTTTCCTATGAAATGACCACTATGCTGTCAGTGACTGAACGAGAATCTATGCGTCAATCGGTCGTTGATGATCGAACAGAGTGGCTTACATCGATCGTAGAGCAACATCATCACAGCAATAACATTAACATTGATTTAAAGGTGGTTTGGCACAACCGTCCCTTTGAAAGCATTATTCATGAAGTGATCCAGCACAATTATGATTTAGTTATTAAAGGAACTCATGAACATGGTGTATTAAAAGCTGTCGTATTTACTCCTACTGATTGGCATCTAATGCGTAAATGCCCTGCTCCCGTTTTATTGGTTAAAGAACAGGAATGGCCAGAAAGTGGTAATATACTCGCGGCCGTGAGCGCCGGTACGGAAGATAAGGAACACCAATCACTCAATAATAAATTAGCCAAGTGCGCCAAGGATTTTGCCGAAACGTTAAATGCGAAAGTACATTTGGTCAATGCTTACCCCGGTACACCGGTTAATATTGCCATTGAAATCCCTGAATTTGATCCACAAAACTATAACCAGTCAGTACGAGATTATCATATCAATTCGATGAATGAGTTTTGTCAGACACACGGTTTTAATAGTGCCTGTAGCCATGTTCGTGAAGGCTTGCCTGAAACGGCTATTCCGTTAGTTGCGAAGGATATTAATGCCGAATTGGTGATTATTGGAACGGTTGGCCGAACCGGTATTTCAGCCGCCTTGATTGGCAATACAGCCGAACATGTCATTGACTCGCTGGATTGTGATGTTTTGACCATTAAACCTGAAGGTTTTAAATCACCAATGGAAAATTAATCCCCAATTTACAGAGTAAACCCTGAATTTCAATTTGTGCGAATTAAGGTATAATC
This sequence comes from Neptunicella sp., assembly GCF_048268085.1. Classification (NCBI taxonomy): domain Bacteria; kingdom Pseudomonadati; phylum Pseudomonadota; class Gammaproteobacteria; order Alteromonadales; family Alteromonadaceae; genus Neptunicella; species Neptunicella sp. The sequence continues at coordinate 62,188 of NZ_JBLWWF010000023.1, forward strand.
CGCCGCGCTATTTTTAGGCCAATGGGTTTAGGGGAAACAGAAAAATGAGTCAAATTGAAGCCTTATCGGCCAAGCAAAAATACAGTTTCAATAAGTTGCAGAAACGTCTTCGTCGTGGTGTCGGCCAAGCTATTGCTGATTTCAATATGATCGAAGAGGGAGATAAAGTCATGGTGTGCTTATCTGGTGGTAAGGACAGCTATACCATGCTGGATATTTTGCTTTTTTTACGCCGTTTAGCCCCGATCCATTTTGACATCATTGCTGTCAACCTCGACCAAAAACAACCTGGCTTTCCTGAGCATGTTCTTCCGGAGTATTTAGAAACTATTGGGGTTGAGTATAAAATCGTAGAAGAAGATACCTACTCTATTGTGGTCGATAAAGTCCCCGAAGGAAAAACCACCTGTTCACTTTGTTCACGCCTGCGTCGTGGTATTTTGTATCGCACCGCCACCGAATTGGGGGCAACTAAAATTGCTTTAGGCCATCACCGTGATGATATGTTGGAAACCTTGTTTCTGAATATGTTTTATGGAGGCAAACTTAAGGCGATGCCACCAAAACTGGTCAGTGACGATGGGCAGCAGATGGTGATCCGTCCCCTCGCCTATTGCACTGAAAAAGATATTGCCCGTTATTCTGAATTGGTTGGCTTTCCAATTATTCCTTGTAACCTGTGTGGCTCACAAGAAAACCTGCAACGTAAAGCGATAAAGGGCATGTTACAAGATTGGCAAAAACGTTTTCCTGGGCGTATCGAAAGTATGGCGAAAAGTTTACAGAATGTGGTTCCTTCACATTTGGCTGATTCGCAGTTATTTGATTTTAAAACCTTAGCGACTCAGGATACGCCATACCAAGACGGTGATACCGCCTTTGATCAACCTGAAATAAACGCGTCTCAGCCCAGTAAAGATGAGACCGTTCAAATCATCAATCTTGGTTAACATAAACGCTAATTTTGTTGGGTGCTGGCACAAAGCGCATCTCACCTTGATGAGTGCTTAGCCAGTTGCGAGTTAAAATCAATTGATGTTGATTAACTGTTAGGTCAGTTGACAATTTGTTGTTAACTGATATTTGTGGCACTTGATCAGATTTGAATTGCAACAAAATACCTTCAGGTGACGGCATCAAAAATGATAAAAAACTGCCCATATCATCAAAAAACTGATCGAACTGTTCCATGATTGCGGATAATGCAGTTATGGATAAATTTGATTGAATGAGCTCCGGTTTGACCTGTATTTGTACTGACATGTCACATTGATTAGCTGGCTCAACTAAATCAAGCTGTACCTGTGCATCGGCTAATTTAAGTGCCTTTTCCGTGGGTAAAACAAAACGATTGTCGTCACGGATATGTATAGGGAGATCCACTTTTTGAGTATGGATCAAGCCGCTATTTATTTGGCATAGACGAGTCTCGCCAACCAGTTTAAAACCGAACGCAAATTCCAGTTTATCCAGTTTTTTATCATCAATCTTGCGCAAATGAGAATAGAACGCACCGTAATCCACATTTAAGGGCTCTGCGATAACGCTGGCAGTTAACAATGTGAATAGAATAACCGCATATTTCATCGCATATACTTCCGGTTATGGCGGATCATCGCCACTAATTCGTCTACATATTCTTCTCGGCGAGTAGAATAATTAATCAGGCCCTGAGCAATGGCTTCAGGCGTCAGTTTTTGTTTTTGTTGTCTGAGATCCGCACGGATCATGCGCAAATCATCATAGGCGTAATAACTATTCAAATTCAGTAGATAGGTTTGTACCGCATGAGATAAGTCGCGAAATTTAGCGACTTCATGTGCGGCATCTTCATCACGTTGCTTCGGTACAAACCCGCAACCTTTGCGGTAGCACCATAGGCCAAAAAAGTTATAGCCTTTTTTGGCAAATCTTGAGGTTCCCCAAGCTGATTCATTCGCCGCTTGAACTAAGGTTAACTCAATGGGAATAATATCGACTCGTCTCAATAAGGTTTGCCATTGCGTTTCATCTTGTGGCGCGTTTTCTAATTGATATTGCACGCTAATAGTGGTTAAACGTTGTTGCTCGTTTGCACTAAGCGATTGATTACGTATTATTTTATCATGCAAAGTCAATAAGAATTGCCGATCTTGTCTAATCAGGTCATTTTGCCTTTCCAACTCCGGACGTAAATAATTAAAAAATGCCTTTTTCTTCTTTTTAACCTGTTTAAACTTGGCAAAATCAGGGATTAAGCGTTTAACCGGTTCGGCTTGTTCTGTGCTTGTTATGACTTGCGATGGATACAGGAATGGGTATATCAGGGCAACAATAAATATCCCTGTTACCGAGGAACGCCACAGTGCTTTATGCCACGTTATTTTATGCATCGAATACTGACTCATCTTTTGTTTTCTCTTTAGATTGCCCAGCATGGGTTTCGAATTTGATTAAAGTACCAAATATGTTCCTGTACAAGATCCCTTTTACATTGTAATAAAATGGCCCGACCCAAATATATGCCAAACCCAAGGTAAAAACACATAGCAACATTAACGCGACGAAAAGTATAAATAATAAACCAAATTGCCACAGCTTATGATTCACTGTTCGTATCGAGTACCAAATGGCTTTAAGCGGAGATAACTGACGTTCGGCAACCAGTTGAATGGCAAAACTGGTGGCAATAAGTAAATAAAAGCCCGGCAGAATTAATAAACTTAAACCAACGTTAACTAATAGACCTGTGGCTAATTCAGTGACGCCTAACACCAAGATATTCGGGATAAAACGAAACAAATCATTAAATTGCGATTGTCCACCTAAACTATGTTTAATCCCCATCATCTGCACGGCAGTCATAATGGGCGTAATGAGAATAGTAATGACCATCGCCCACAATGGATTAATCTGAGTCTCTAGTGACGCTAACTCAACCAAGTTGTGGGTCGGTAATAGAAAGGTGAGCATTGCGTAAGACAACGCAACAGACAGTAATATGCCCTGCAACATTATCCATTTGGTTGTGCGGGTGTTTTGCCAGCCTTCTTCGAGCACGGCTTTAATATTTAACTCGTATTTTCCGGTTAACGCTTTTTCAAGATCGCCACCAATTTGGATTTGATATTTTTCAGACAAAGTTAAGCCACCTAATAATTAGCAAAGTCCATTGTATCAAATCACGTCTTAATATGTGCTATTCGCATGGATAGAAAATAAATTACTTTGTGACTAAATCCATTACAAATTGGTCAATTTCACAAAAAACACAGCCAGACATTAATATAGAAAACTATAAAGAATTGATTTTATTGTAAATATTTTGTGGCACCCGATTTGCAAAATCCTAAATATATCTGCACGAAAGATACAAAAACTAACAATTTATTTCATTAATATAGGGTGAACAACATGATCAACAAAACACTATCAGCCGCTTTATTTTTAGCATTGACAACTAGCACGGCAATGGCAAAAGATAGCATTAGTCTTAATGATAAATTCGATATTATTGAAGATAGTCAGATTGAAATACAGGTACCGGTTGGAGAAATTACATTAACCACCCATGAAGGAAATTACATTGAATTATCGGTTATCGTCGAAGAACAAGAGCATAACTGGTTTTCATCCGCTGATTTAGATCATGTCGAATTAACCAAAAACATTCGTCAAAGTCGCGTCTTTCTGGAAATTGATGAAGATAATACCAAACAAACATGGCAAATTAGCGTGCCAAGTAGCGCCAGTATTAATCTTGATATGGGAGTAGGTCAGGCGGTATTAACTCAACTCAATCGCGATATCAAAGCTGAACTTGGTGTAGGAGAATTACGAATTGAAGTGGCAAGTGATAATTATCGTTCCATTCACCTCGAATCCGGAGTTGGAGAAGCATCACTACAAGACTTTGATTCAGCACATTCATCTAGAGCATTGATGTCTTCAGAGGCTAACTGGCAAGGCAATGGTAAGTATTTAATCGATGCTCAGGTCGGCGTCGGTGAAGTGCGGGTAAGTCGCTAGTGTTAAGTCTCCCCTGCATTTAAGTGGGGGAGAAAAACTAGAATAGATCCGACACGATAAGTTGAATCGCCAAACCAATTAACAATATTCCCATAGCCCGATCAAACCAATGGCCATTGCGGCCAATAAACTGGCGAATTTTGCTGTAACTGAGCAGACAAGATAACAGGCTAAACCAAAGTCCCGTTGCAATTGCCAAGTAAACCCCATAAAAAATTTTGATGTTAGTGGGTGTTTGGGCAGAAATGACCACCGCAAACAAGGATAAGAAAAACAATGTTGCTTTAGGATTTAAACCATTGGTTAAAAAACCGCGAATAAAGGCTTTTTTATCGGATAAATGACGATGCTCACCATTACTTTGTTCGGAATACGCGCCTGTACTACTGCGAATCGCTGCAATACCAATCCAGCCTAAGTAGGTCGCAGCTACATAAGATAACGTCTTAAATATCCATGGTGTAGTTTTTATCAATAGTCCTATCCCCAACAAGGAATAGGACACATGCAGCAGGATAGCCAATCCGATACCGATACTGGTTATCACTGCCGTACGACGACCAAAGCGAATGCTGTGTCGCAATACAATGGCAAAGTCCGGTCCGGGGCTAGCCACTGCCAACAAATGTATTAATGCAATGGTGTAAAACTCCAGTTGATATTGCTGCAAGGTTTCAAACACTCAAATATCCTTCTATTGGCTAAATTTTTGATAATTAAATAATACGGGAACTAGCTCTGAGGCCCTGCCTTGTATGGAATGATTAAATACCCGTTGATTAACACTGGGCTCCAAGTTTAATTCCAGCGTATCAGCACCGTATATGCCAGCTTGCTGAGCAAATCCAGCCGCCGGATAGACATTTCCTGAAGTACCGATTGAGACAAATAAATCGGCTTGTGATAAAGCCTGTTCAATCTGTTCCATATACAACAGAATTTCACCAAACCAGACGATATGTGGACGAAGTGCCATCGCCGGCTGACAGCAATGACAACGGCTCATGTGGTCAATATCAGCGATGGTTGTAACCAGCTGGCCGCTCTGAATACAACGGGATTTTAATAACTCGCCGTGCATATGGAGTACATTTTGGCTACCCGCTCTTTCATGCAAGTCATCGATATTCTGGGTAACAAGCAAAAATTGGCCGTTAAAGTTCTGTTCAAACTCTGCTAATGCGATATGAGCAGCGTTGGGTGTCACTTGTTTGCTGAGCAAATGCTGGCGACGTTGATTATAAAAACGGTAAACCAACTGCGGATCAGCAGCAAAACCTTCCGGTGTCGCTACCTCTTCAACCCGATGCTCTTCCCATAAACCATCACTGGCTCGGAAAGTTTGAATGCCTGATTCTGCCGAAATACCGGCACCGGTTAGTACCACTATATTCTGATAATTTAACGGATTGATTGAATCGAAATTATTCATTAATGATTAATTTTACATGCCCTATTTAAGACGGGGTAGTCTACCGTACTCTGTAGATTAACCGTAAAAATTTAGCGTAATTAACATTGAATAAATCAGCAGTTGCGCAACTTTTCAGCGTTTTGTCCGGTAATTAACAAAAAATGAGCTGTACACCTTAATTTATTTGGCTTTAGCTCAAATTAACCTTTTTTTTACAGACGACTTCTGTTATTCATAGCGGCCGTAAAATTAATTCGTGAATAACCTCTACAATAAATAACAGGGAGCAGCATCACATGAACGAAAAAATTGTACCGCTGAATAAAGAACAGCACGCCAAAACTAGAATTAAAGCGTCAACCAACTTTGCCCACGGTGCCGGTCAGCATCTTATTCCAGTAGTAATCCATGAATATGTGCAAGTATCTTCAGAACTACCTATTATCTTTGTAAAAGAAAGCCCTGAATCCGAGCGTTTTATTTCTTGTACACTGATGGGATTGAGTCAAGGTGAAAACCTGTATTGTGGTGGTGATACATGGGATGAACCATATGTTCCGGCCGCATTACGTAACTATCCTTTATCGATCGCCAAAGCCGATGCGGAAGGTAAAGAATTACTGGTTTGTGTGGATGAAAGCAGTAATTTGGTCAATAAAAAAGAAGGCGAGTTATTGTTTGACGCTAAAGGTGAGCAAACAGATTTTTTGAAAAAACGCACTGAACAAACGGGTCGTTTTATTGAAAACATGCAAATTACCGCTAATTTCATTAATTTCCTCAAAGAAAAAGAATTACTGGTATCCAATGACTTAACCGTTAAATTGGAAAATGGCGACAACTACAACATCAACGGTATTTACCGTATCGATGAAGAAAAGTTAGCCAAAATGGATGCCAAAGATTTTGAAGATATCCGTCAACGAGGTTTACTGCCGGCAATTTACGCGCACTTGAACTCGTTACAACAGATTCAACGTGTAGCACGTAAAAAAATGCAATCTGTAGCCAAAGCGGGCTAATAACCAATAGCAAATATAACCGTGTTTTATTGAAAAAGGAGCCAATGGCTAATGCCAGTCAGTTAAGCTGACTGGCATTTTTCTGTTTGTGGGGGTATCGACTTGCTTTGGGCTTTATCCATC
>NZ_JBLWWF010000024.1:0-68329 GCF_048268085.1 Neptunicella sp.
AAAAAATCCGATGACCTGTGATCATCGGATTTTGATCTTCTTGTGCTAAATGTCAATCGCTTAACTGATCGGCATTACTCTATAGCCTCCCTTTTTTTTGGGATATAGTTTGAACTTCACTTCTCCTGGTACCCAGTCAGGATTTTTAGAACTGACCACATAGCCCCAGTAATCTTCGTCATGTTTTTTAAGTGCAGCGGTATAACCATAAAATTGCCAAATCCCCTCAAGATCCTCTGAGCTTTTATTGCTTAAATAAACTTTAAATTTGTCAATATCCAAATAATGAACTTCAGAAATGGGAAGTTTTTTCGGTTCATTTAAAACAGGGAAATTATTTTCTGACGTATCTTTGTTTAATCGTAAACCAATGTGTCCTTTACGAAAAAAAGACAGCCACTCCTGTAAAGCTGATACACATTCAATATCCGAAGTTACAAGATTGATTGCTTTTTCAGTTTCCAAAGTATGTTTTTGATACGCTGACTGTCCTTTCTTATCGACTAAAAAACTAAAGCCGGCATCATTTTCCTCAAAGGTTTGCTTTAACCATATAAACTCCCGCTGGCAGTTGAATGTAGAACCAAGGGCTGTATTCACCATCAAAAATGAAAATATGATTAAATGTTTTTTCATAATAATTATTCCCTAAAATTAATTTCAAAAACAATATGAAAAATCGATAAAAGACGAACACTTAAAGTTGGATATTTTAGTTAAAGCTTAACGATTTTTCATTGATAAAAGCACCCGTACAAAACATTCAAATTTAAATTTTTTCTTATTTCACAGCAAGCATCTGATTATGTCACCTTAGCTTAATAGTTAACTATTAAATAATTGCCTAGGGGAACCATTACAAATACCATAATGATATAAAAAACCAAAACCAACACTTAAAATATTATAAAAAATCACTTTACACTCCTTTTTTGGTTAAGAAACAGTGGCGACGATAAACCATTCCCTCAGTCAAATCAGCCAATCGCTTATTACCCCAATCGTCAAAATAGCAATTCATTACTTGCTCATAGCCCCGTAAAGTAATTTTTTTCAGCTTCCTAGTGAGTTTATATTCTTCGTATACTGTATACAGCGACACAGACGCGGCTCTGAAGTATCGTTTACTATCGTTAGGGTTCATACCTTCAGCGATATCAGCCATCGCTTTTCTGGCCTGCTTTCGAGCTTGCTCCAAGGGAACTGATGGAAATCCCCCGATAGTTACTGATAAAGGCTTTTGTGTACCCGGAAGCTTTTTGTAAACCCTAAAAACTTTCTTCCCTGAGGTCTGCGCATCGAGTATCAAACCTGGCATTTGTGTATCATGATATCTTATTCGTTTATTTGGGATCGCTAACTTTTCCAAGGCAAGTTCAGTAAATCTAAATTTTGATGTTGTCATAGCGGTGCTACCTCTGTGCTACTTTGAGCGCTATAACTAACGCTCTGAATTACATAAAGAATTAAGCATCAGATGTGACAAGTCATCAATAACCTATTGATATATAAGGTGTATTAAGTAAGTGCTAGGTAAACAAAGTAAATAACAGTAAAGGGTAGGTTTGAAACTCATAATCGTTAGGTCCCCTGTTCAAGTCAGGGAGGGGGCACCATTTTTAAAGACCATCAAAATTACTACCTACAAGCAAAAACATAACTTATTGATCGATATGATCGACAGGTAAAGTCATTGTGTCGATAAAAGCTGACTTCATAAATACAAGCTACTCAATATGCAGGTATGCCACACGAGCAGGTGTATTAGTGGTTTAAACAGGCAGTTCTGCCGAATTGCCTGTTCGCTACAGCGTTCAGATTTCTGTGCCGATTAAAACAGAATAAAAAAGGTACGAACGACACGATCAATTAATCCTTTTACCTGTCCTTTAGAGTCATTATCCAGTCCGGAAACGCAGCCCAAACCAAAGGCTATACCGAGTCCTGTTGGTGAGCCGATTACTGATAATGTGGTCGCTTTGGTCTGACGATAGCATAATTGGGTATTAATCGCCGCAGCGCGGTAACGTTGTACTGCGAGTTGAGTTTGCTGTCGCTCTTTTGCCATAAAATAATTGGCTGAGTACATTATGCTCCCTCCTCTGATTGTGACTCTGAAGCTGGTTGATTGTTTGCCATTAAGGTGGATATCGAAGTACGCAAGGAAATAGCGTTAAAAGCCCCGCGGAACAACTGCATTAACCAGTACAGTAACAGACTATTTAACACCAGAATAATGCTGGCAATAATGGCCCAGTGCACATTCCAGTTTGATAAACCGACTGCTAAGGTTGTATTAGCCGCCAGCCACAACACTGTTGTGACCGCGACCATCATTAACGCTGCCATTGCACATATTGCAATGGCCTTGAGTGATAGACGAATATCGGCTTCTACCAATGACTTACCTGCCTGCCAGCGCTGCTGCCAAGCGTTAAGTAATTGCTCAAATGAAGGCAACACATCTGTAATAGAAGCTTCATTTTGTTGGCTTTTAACCGCATCAACGGTATTCACATCAGCGTCATGCATATAATTACTTCTTGCGTAACAGGCTGGTTAACAACATCCCCGCGGCAAAGGCGATACCAGCAGAGGCAAGCGGGTTTTCCGCAGCATAACGACGAATAGATGACTGCTTCCATTGTGCCTGAACGGCTTTTTGTTTTTCGGCAATCGCTTCTGCCGATGACGATGCACCATGACGCAATTTTTCTTCTGTATTCGCCACGCGCTCTGCCAAGGCGTCAACCGAGTGATGCAAGGTATCCTGCATTTTATCTGATATGGGTGAATTCGAGTCAGATGCTGCGGCGTGATTATCCTTCGGGGTTGCTTTGGTATTACTTTTTGCTTGAGTAGCCATTTCATTCTCCAATCTAGTTGATGAATATTTACAGCCCATAAGTACTCTATACGCTGCCCTTCTATGAAAATTGCTTTCGCAAATACTTCTCACAGTTAGTTATTGCAATGGCTATGCCAGTGTCCGTAATGTGGCCAGGAGTATGATAGGGATTGGCCTGAGGCGTTATTTATGCTTTTCAGTAAAGCGCATCAGCACAGTAAAGATGTAGGATTTTCATGCTCAATCAGCAATTTTTTCAATTAAAACGATTGAGCGGCGTCATCCAATTAGCAGGATAAAAAACGGTCCGTTAAGTCGGACCGTTTAAAGGCTAGGTAACATTAAGTGACCAGACGTTATAATACTTAATCGTCTGATGCAGCATCCTGTACTGCTTCACCGGCACTTTCTATATCTTTGCCTGCTCCTTCAATGGTGGCGCACGCCCCTAGCATTAACACCAGTATGATCAGGGTTGAATGAACTAACGACTTTTTATTAACTATTTTCATGTGTTGCTCCTCGGTTTAGTACCAATATGATTCTAGTCTGTGTTTTCCAAATAGTTACTTTTTCACGTTATCTGAGAACGTGATCAAATCTTCCACATCCATTTTGTAGGCTTGGATAAATGCGTTATGGAATAATCCGGCAATTGCGGTAGTTAAAGGAATATCGGGATCGTCCAATGTGCCGCTAATCGGGATCCGGGTCGCGACTAAGTCATGCCGTTGATTTTCTAGTAAACCGGCCACCAAACCACTGGTCATCTCGATTAATAGCGCAAAAGGATTGTCCTTGTCTTTGATCACATCCTCATGCCAGGAAAATATATCCAGATCATAAATCCCCGCTTTGACATAACCATCCACCTGCCCTTGTTGTGCAACAAGTTCGGCAGAAATATCCACTTGTCCGGCTTCAATATCAAAGGGAGCATAAAAATCGAGTAGCTGATCAAGATGCTGTGCTGACAACTTGGACATGGCGATATCAACATCGAAAGTCGGTTGTTTAATTCTTGGATCAAAGCTTGCTGAAAAACGTAATCCGGCTTTACCCAGCACTTTCCCAGTAAACTCGGCCTGGGCCATTGAAGTGGACTGCTGTTGCTTGGTCACGTTAGTCACGCTGCCATTAAGCTGGTTGATAAAAAAATCGGCTTGCTGTTGTTCCGCTACTGCTCTGAAGCGGAATGTTCCGTGGTTGACCGTCAGTGTGTCGATAGAAAAAAACACTAATTTATTGGCTAATTGTATCCATGTTTGTTCATCTAAAATCGCATCTGATTTAATTGCTGACTGCTTGGCTTGTTTAAGTAAAACAATGTCCGGACGCTCAAAATGCATTTTAGTTATCCAGTGTCCGGCTAGAATCGATGACCATAGCAACGACATACTGACGCTTTTTGCATTTAATAATGGGTAGGATTTTCCTTGGCTATCCTGTTGGTTAATTTCGACGTTGTTTAGCTGATAAGCTGCCCGCCACAAATACAAATCCACATCACCAACCGATCCGCTAATCCCTGCTGACTGATCAATCGACTGGTTAACATACCACTTCACCACATCCGGTGCTGCCAGTCTGAGGATGACCAGCACCAGTATGCATAAACCAATGTAGCGTGTTTTGTGGTTGCGAATATTTAGCATACCAATGACAAAGCAATCAGCATACCAGCCTATTAATGAACGCAGGAAAAGCCAGCCAATCGCTCTACATTAGCCCGATACAGCGGGTTAAGACAGGCGTTTTTACGCTATAAAAATCCGCTCTAGCACGTTCAAGCCGACACTGATAAACCGATTTTTACCGATGGAATGTAATTTATACATTGCCAATTGACCGTGCTCATTTTTGAATACTCAGTGTAAATATGGTGCGAGCAGGGTATTCCAGATGGCATAGCCTTTATCGTTCAAATGCAGGCCATCTTGTCTGAAAACAGATTGCTTGGGTTGACCATTGGGATCCAGTAATGGTGTGGCAGTATCAACATACACCAGGTTATCTGTGCCACTGGCATAAGTTTGGATACTCTGATTTACCTGCTGCATCAGTGGCCATAACGACCAACGGGACAAACTGGGTTTAATCGGCAAATAAATGACTTCCGCATGGGGAAAATCGCCTTTAATCCGGTTAATCAACCGTTTAAGTTGCGCGATGGTATCCGTCACCGACACACCAGCCGCAATATCGTTATCGCCGACATAAATCACCACTCTGGCAGGTGCATATTTGCCAATCACATGTTCATAGACCTGCAACACTTCAGCCGTGACAGAACCGCCAAATCCACGATTAATCACGGCAATATTGGGAAAAGCGCTGGCGGTAGGCCAATAACGGATACTGGAACTACCGACAAATAATGTGGCCTGTTTCGGAACACTATTTTTACTATCCCACTGCCTAAAAGCATTGATTTCCTTGGCAAATTTAAAATCAACCAGGTTATCTGCGTACAAGGTTTGACTTAACGCCAAACCCAATAAACAGACAATATTAATAGCCAACCAACGTACTGTTTTCATTTTCATCCCTAGACGGCTTAAAGGGATTAAACATCGAGGTTTAATCCCCTCCAATATTTAGTTCAATGAATCGTCACGCCAGTATTTAGTGCCTTTGACTGTTGCCTGTAATGCCAGTCCACTCTCGGTTAACTGGTAGATAGTAATATTATCCACTGTTACCTCGCCGGCCACGGCTGCCCCTTTTTCTCCTGCTTTGGCCGCAGCATCCGCTTGAGCACCAAATGCCCATCCCTGCTCAATAAAGCGCTGCATGGTATCGGCATTGTGGAACACAAAGACCACTCTGAAATCTTTCACACCGGCACCTAACCCCAGGCCCACTTCGGCCATTTTCATATAGGTATTTTTACCGTTGCGATTATCGGTCACCACGCCATAGCCGCCACCAAAACTGGCTAAAATTAAATTAACATTGGCATTGTTAAATACCGCATAGCCGGGTGCGCTGCTAATTTGCGCGCGGGTACTGGGATTTAAACTGTATAATTCCGACAATACCTCGCCTTTCATCTGCAATATGGCCTGGCGTTGTTCAGCAATGGTGGCCCCTCGATTGGTTGCACAACCACCTAACAGCACAGACACCCCAAAAAACATAACTAACCACTTAATTTTATTCATATATTACTCCTTTAATTGTTCTAACCTAAGCTGTACTTGGCTTACCCGTTTATGTCGAAATTATTTCTTCACCCACTCGCCGTTTACCCACAGATATTGCCCACTGACGGTTTTTTGATAGGCTTTTTTAGCGGCCAACAGCTCGACCTGTGACAATTTGATATTATTCTTGGCAGCCAGCTCTTTGTATACTTCTCTGCGTTTTGCGTTGATCTCGGTGACCAATTCGAGGACTTCCGGTTTATTCACGATGGCGCCTAAATAACCGGTGTCTTTTTCTCCGACCAAACCATTTTGTTTCGCTTCATCCAGTCCTATCGCAAAGCTAAGAGAGCTAAAACCCAGTAATACTGTGGCAATCAATATGCTAAATTTTTTCATCCTGTTCTCCTTAAAAAAGCTCGCTGTCGGCACTGAACACATTATCCAGCTCTTTATCTACTTTAACTCTAATCTCATGATCAATTTTGACATTCAGATTGATCGTAATTGGCTCTTTAGCGGCGACCTCTACCCGATGAGTACAGGCGCTCACAAACAGCAACATGGCTACTACAATAATCGGTCTCACATGATTCTCCCTTGCTATTGATTGATACTTTGCTCGATTTTTTCCGTCAAACTGTCGGTTAATCTGAGCGCTTTTAACAACACCAAAATATTTTCTTCATGCCCATAATTAAAATTAACTTGCTCTTGTTGCAGTGGGTTGGTGCCCTGCATGGCAATATCCATATTTAACCATCCATCGGCTGATAAATTCACCGAACTGGTCAAGTTATTAATGTCCAGATTTTCCAATAAGGATAATTGCTTTTGTATCTCAGGTTGCTGAGCTTTAAGTGCCGTAAAGGCCTGATTATCACTAATCACTAACTTGCCCGCGCCCTGATTACTTAATTTGCCATTAACAATGGAAAAACGCCCCTGTTGAAGATGTAACGGTAAATGGCCTTTAATCAACCCCGTCACCTCAATTCCCGACTGTTTTTGCAACGCCAATATCTTAGCCGTATCGATTTTGGTTAAATTAAGCAATGCCGTTTGCTCTCGCCCATCCAACCATAGTTGGTCAACGACAAATTGACCATCAAAAATGCTGCCACGCAAATCACTAATACTAAATTGGCTATTGGTACCTCGCAGTTGACCCTGTATATCACTAATCAGGACTCCGGCATCAATATTTTTAATATGCAGCGTAGAGGGGGTTAGCTGAAGTCCCGCTGAATCAAATTCAAATTGGGACTGATAACTGGCCTGGCTAATCACACTATCTTGATATTCCAGCGAGACCTGATGCATTTCGACTGAACCACTAGCCTGCCAAGTGGATAAATTGGCCATAATATTGGCATTCATCTGACCGGATTGAATAGTCATCTCCGGCAGCCATTGCTGACTAATGTCAGCCAAAGCAGGCAACGGCTGATCAACTATTTTCAACTCTGCTTGTTGATTATGGGTGGTCAAGGTAGCGTACCATCCGCTATTCAATTTAAGGTCGTGGTGGCTAGTCACGTTTTGCTCATCCCGATTAATCTGCAACTGATGTTTTATTTGGATAGCCCCCAGCATATGGTTGGCATAATCAATATCGGCGATGTGTGATTGACCAGAGACATCAAAAAGGGTTAACCCCTTGATGCCAATATCAAGCTGGCTTTCCAGTCCAGTCATATTCAACGATGATTGCGTTAACGAGGCAATTTTACTGTTAAGCGTCACTTGCAATTGTTGACTTGTGCTACCACTGAGCGTGAACTGGGCATTCATATCTTGCAGCACGCTTTGCTGTTGCAATAACTCAGGAACATTAACCCTGCCGCTGGCGCTAATCGCACCATCGGGTTGTAATTCAACCTCAAAATCAGCATCCAGATTCGGCACTGACCCGCCTGCCCAATTCAATTGGGTAAGCTGCACGTGATTATCTTGACTGTTTAATTGCAGTCCTTGCGAGCTAAATTGCCAATGACCTGACGACTGCATCTTTCCCTGCCCCAACTCAAGATTGTCCACCTTGCCGTTAAGTTGATATTGACTGCTCAGGGTGCCATCAAAACGCCATTCCAGATTACTGAGTTGTAACGCCAAACTAACGGCTTTATTGCTCGTGCCCAATTCGGTTTGCGCATCAATCATCACTGTTCCGCTTTGCAACGCCTGTTCGGTTATTGACAACACCTCAGGAAAAGCGGCAGTAAATTTAGTAAATCGCAGGGGGTCAGGAACCTTCTGCAAGGCCGCACATGTTGGCATATCACCGCGCAATTCAAACTGGCGTAAATCCATTTCAGCGCTGCGATTAAGCCAATCTGCGTTGAATCCGATCGCTCCTTGACCTGCAACATTAATATTGCAGTTTTCCAGTTGCACCTGTTGTTGCAGCGCTAATTGACTCTGACTGCGAAAAAACTGTCCATCAAAACTCACCTTCGTAGCAATGGGCGCTTGTAACAATGTGGCATCGAATTGGTCACTCGGGAATTGAGCGCTTAACTGGGCAATATCCTGTAAATGCCAATTCAGCTGAGCGTTTAAGCTCCCCTTTTGCAGCGTTAGCAGGGCATGCCAATCAGCATCCAGTTGCCATTGATTAGGCGCAGTTTGCGTTATCGTCAATTGCACAGGTTGACGCAATAGGGGAGATTCGACCCGCAAGTTTTGCACCTGCAATTGAGGTAAATTTGCTGGCAAGGTTAAATCAATGCGTGAATGGCTATTCTGATTTGTAGATGACGTTGATGACGGTGTGATCGTCAGAATCGCCTGTTCGATTGCCACAAGGTTAGCACCACGATTCCAACGTAGATGATAGGCTTCTAATCTCCCCTGGCTATGCTGCAGGCATAAATGCGCCACATCAATGTTCAATGAACGATCCAGACTCCATTGCAGACAATTAAGCTCAATGTCATCAGGTGCCAGATACCAATTAACCGCGCCACGCACTAATGCCGCACGTGAAAACCATCCCCCAAGCAAAAGCACTATCAACAGGATTAGTGCAACCCATCGTTTTTTCATGCAATCCCTTTAGTCATCAACTTAGGATACAGTGTGGCACAGACAAGCAGCTTGTTTGAACAACTGATGCTATTTATCTTGTTGGTTCAATCGTTTAAGCTGCTGCAACATTCAGCGCCCCACGAGGATCCTATGGCCGGAGCCAGTTTACTTACCCTACTCGACGATATCGCCGCAGTCTTGGACGATGTGGCATTAATGAGCAAAGTTGCTGCCAAAAAAACCGCTGGCGTATTGGGCGATGATTTAGCTCTCAATGCCGATCAAGTTAGTGGCGTCAGGGCAGAGCGTGAATTACCGGTAGTCTGGGCGGTAACGAAAGGGTCCTTACTGAATAAATTTATTCTGGTGCCACTGGCACTATTACTCAGCTATTTTTTACCCTGGCTGATTACTCCTCTGTTAGTGATGGGCGGTTTATATCTGTGTTTTGAGGGCACCGAAAAAATTATCCATAGTTTGCATACTCAGCCTAAGGCAGACCGGACGCAGGAAGTCGCAGCCCTGTCGGATCCTGATTTTGATTTAGTCAGCTTTGAAAAGCAGAAAATCAAAGGCGCCATCCGTACCGATTTTATTCTATCGGCCGAAATTATTGTGATTGCCTTAGGCACTGTCGCTGATACCAGTTTTATTACCCAGGCTATTGTCGTTAGCCTTATCGCCTTTACAATGACATTAGGTGTATACGGATTAGTCGCCGCCATTGTTAAACTGGATGATGTGGGACTGTATCTGGTGAGAAATAATCCCACGCCAACGGGGAGCCGGTTCGCGGCCGGTCTGGGTCGTGCGATGATCACTTTTGCGCCCAAATTAATGAAATTTCTAGCTATCGCCGGGACCTTGGCAATGTTTCTGGTCGGCGGCGGGATCGTTGTCCATGCACTGCCCATCATTCATCATTGGCTGCAAGCTTACCTACCCTTGCATGCTTTACTCGACTTGGCACTTAACCTTGTTGTCGGCCTAATCAGTGGTGCATTGGTGGTATTAGTCGTCAATGGCTGGCAAAAGCTGTTCGGAAAAAATCATCCCAGTGACGTCTAGTGCAGCAAGGCTAATTTGGTTAAATACTGATTACTTTGCTGCTGATCCACCGCATAACGCTTGGCAAGGTTCAAATTACGCCGGGTTTCATCCACTTTACCCAGCTCAAAGTAGGCTTTAGCCAAACCAAAATAAAAGTGGTGATCATACTGATTAAGGGATTTGGCTTTTCTAAAATGTTGAATGGCTTTTTGCCAGTGACCACTCTGGTATTCCTGTTGACCAAGAAAGTAATGATAATAAGGATTGGACTGGCGCTGTTTATTTATCCGCGAGCGAATATCATTGGCTTGCTCAATCCTGCCAGTATGCTCGAATAACACCACCATATTATCCAGAATATTGCGGTTATCCTTTTCCAATTCCAATCCGGCCAAATAGGTTTGTTCCGCCCAGTCATTGTGGCCACTCATACGATACAACACGCCCAGATTACTTAGACCGGAAACATAGTCAGGATCGGTCAACAAGGATTGGCGAAAATACGCATAAGCACGATTAAAATCCTTTGCCACCAAGGCTTCAGCGCCAATATTATTATAAAACATTGCTAACGCCGTTTGTTTGCTAATCCAGTTTTTTTGAAAACGACTACTGGCGAAACTGTTACTAAAATCCACTTCAATGCTATCAATGCTGTATGCCTGTCCTTCATTGACTGGGGTTTTAGCCGTGATAAATAAATTGACATGACCATTCAAAAAGTTCACATCATCCCGTAAATTCCAGAACTCAGGAATCGTCACATCCTGAAACACCACATTCAAGCCAACATATTTAGCCATAGAATAGGCCAAAATGGACATGGAGAGGCAGTTCGCCGTTTTACTGCTAAATGTCTGGCTCGCCACACTATTAGCGTCGGTTTGATAAAGGAGGTTAACCTTGTTCGGACTAAAGAGTTGGTCGGATAGTTGATTCATACGATCAACCGGTTTATCCAGAATTAAGATGTTGTTATCGAGGTAATTGGTTACTGCCTGATCCAGTTGAAATACCTGCTGTTCGGTTTCCACTGGTATTTGCTCAAAACCGCTATAAGCCTCATCGTGTAAAAACTGATCAGCTTTAACAACCTCGGTTTGCGGAGCCGTAGCACAACCAATCAGCCCGCCAATCAACAGTAATACAAACAATTTACGACACATACTTTTACCTCCGCACTTATTTGTATAGGCCTTAATTTAACGCCATTTATTCCAGCTTAGGCAACCTGCAGAATTTAGCCACTTTCAACAATATTTTGTGTTGTCATTAAAACTACACATTTATGTCATTAAATTGAGCGGCTAACGACAGCAATGAGGGACGAGGGGTAATTACTGGATGGAATCATCAGCCTACTTTAAATCAAGATGTAACTCAGCATGCTCACAGAACTAAAAAAAATACTGGCACTCGAATCCGTTTCATCTCTTTATCAGCCCATTATTGATAAGTACTCCGGTGAAATATTTGCTTATGAAGCTTTAAGTCGCGGTCCTTCCGACAGCGTTTTACACTCGCCAACCCAGTTATTCGAACACGCCCGACAGCATAATTTGCTCAGCGACATGGAAAATATCTGTCGTAAACGTGCGGTGCAAGGTTTTGTAAAACAACAATTACCGGGCAAACTGTTTATTAATATTTCGCCCGAAGCGCTGGAACAAGCGAATCATCAAAAGGGCCGTACCATCGAGTTACTTACCGAATACGGCTTAACCACCAGTCAAGTGGTAATAGAACTGACCGAACAACATGCCGGTACCGATGAAACCGTATTGCTCAACGCTTTGCGTCATTATCAGGAAATGGGATTTGCCATTGCATTGGACGACTTGGGCGCAGGTTATTCATCGTTACGACTGTGGTCACAAGCCAAACCGGAATTTGTAAAAATTGACCGACACTTTATTGAAAATATCGACACCGATAACACCAAGCAGGAATTTGTCCGTTCTTTTGTTGAAATTGCCCAATCGATGCATTGCAAAGTCATCGCCGAAGGGGTGGAAACCCAGGATGAATTTGAGTATCTGTGCCGGTTAAAAATCGATTATTTTCAAGGCTATTATTTTTGCCGCCCCCAGACCAAACCGCCCACCAGCATTCAACTTGATAGCGCTGCACAGCCCCTATCCAAACGCAGCAAAAACTATGTTAGTGCCAATAATCTGGTGGTGCATTCGATTAGCGTACCGGAAAATGTGAATACCAATACGGTCGTACAGTTATTTCAGGATCGGCCCAATATTAATTCCATCGCCGTACTCAATGGCAAAAAAGCCGTCGGTATTGTTCATCGCAGTGAGCTGCTTGGTCTGTTTAGTAAACCTTTCGGTCGTGATTTATATGGCAAGGCACCGGTGGCTAACATGATGGAACGTAAACCGCTAACGGTAGATTCAACGCTGAGTATTGATCAGGTCAGTCGCCTGGTTACCTCTCGTGCCCGCTATCATCAGGAAGATGATTTTATTATTTGTAAAAACGGGGATTTTGTCGGCATTGGACTGGTGATAGATTTACTTAAACAAATTACCGAAGCGCAAATTAAACAAGCACGGCATTCCAACCCGTTAACTCAACTGCCCGGTTTAGTGCCCATTAACGACTGTATCGAACAGTTGATCCGGGATGAACGAAAATTTGTCGTCACCCATTTTGATATTGATCATTTCAAACCTTTTAACGATGTATACGGTTTTGCGAAAGGGGATGAAGTATTGCTGGCATTAGGTCAATGCTTGCAGAAATTTGCCTCCAGCAGTTTGGATACCGTTGGTCACATTGGTGGCGATGATTTTATCGTCTTATGGAACAGTGCAGACTGGCAGGATCGGATAAACAATATTGTGCAGTGTTTTAGTCATTCTGTTGCCGATTTTTATCAGCCTGAGCACGTCAGAATGGGCGGATTTGTTTGCCCTGACCGCTATGGGGAATCACGTTTTATTCCATTAACCACGTTGTCTGTCGCGGCGGTTGAAATTGAACGGGGTTCACACCAGAGCGCTTTTGAAGTGTCCAGTTGTTTATCACCGCTAAAACATGCGGCCAAACAACATCAAGGACATTCAATGGCCGTCAATCAACTCTCCGCGGTGAGCGCTATCGGCCAACAAAAGCCCAAATTACTGTCTTCCAATGGCGTCAATGCAATACCGGTAACGTCATAAAATTGGCAAAAAAATCCCCCGCAATAGCGAGGGATGAAATAAAAATCCTAGACTAATTAGTCTGATGTGGCTTCTTTGCTGATATGCACATCCATTTGCGGGAACGGAATGCTAATACCTTCCTGATCAAAGCGTAATTTCACCGTTTCATGAAAATGCCAGTACACAGGCCAGTAATCACCCGAATTAACCCAGGGACGCACAATAAAATTAACACTGCTATCGCCTAATTCGGATACCGCAATCACCGGTGCCGGTTCAGCTAATACACGCTCATCCGAGGCAATAATCTCTTCCAATACTTTCTTGGCTTTTAATAAATCATCACCGTAGCCAATTCCAAACACCATATCCACACGACGGGTGGGCTTAGCCGAATAATTGGTAATATTGCCCCCGTAGATTGCACCATTAGGCACAATAACCTGCTTGTTATCACCAGTACGGATTTGCGTATTAAAAATACTGATCCCTTCTACAATGCCGGTTGCGCCACCGGCTTCAATGAAGTCACCGGTCTTAAACGGACGGAACACCAGTAACATGACACCGGCCGCAAAATTTTGTAGTGAACCTTGCAACGACAAACCAATGGCCAAGCCTGCCGCACCTAACAATGCCACCAACGATGTCGTATCGACCCCTAATTCGTTTAATGACGCCACGATAACAAAGAGCATCAAAACGGCATGAGCGATGGCCTGAATAAAGGCGATAAGCATATCTTCATACTTCGCCTTGCGTAGCACTTTACCTAACAACCCGGTTAAAACATTAACGACAATCCGGCCGATGATATAAATAATAATCGCCAGACCAATGTTGATTGCCCACGGAATCACGTAGGTATCCATCATTTGCTGCATTTGTTCTTGATCAAAGTCAAACATGTTTGTGCTTCTCCATAAGTAACTATACAAAGTATATTTAATCGCAGTGTATTGAGCTTATAACGTTTTTATCCGATGGTTAACTCATTTTTGCTAACCAACTCAATGGAGCTACTTTTAAGATAAAACGCATCCATGCCCAGGGCCAAACGGGCACAAATGCGCTGGCTTTTTCAGACTCAATGGCTTTTAGCATAGCTTGGCAACCAGTTACCGTATCGACCATAAACGGCACTTTTTTGACTTTTTCATTGATTTCACTACTTATAAAACCAGGATGCAGGGTGGTTACTTTTATTGGGGTTCCCAATAAATCGACCCGCATACCTTCACTTAATGACGATAAAGCGGCTTTGCTGGCGGCATACACCGTGAGTGCACGACGAAATCCCCGGATAGCACTAAACGACGAAATAGTCACTAAATGGCCATGACGTTGTTTACGGAAAATTTCCAACGCGGCTTCACATTGCGCCAGTGCCGAGACGAAGTTCGTTGTTGCGGTTTGTTTATTCGCCTCAAAATAACCGGTACCAACGGATGCTCCTTTGCCCATACCGGCATTAACGATAATTCGATCCAACTGCCCAAGCTCAGCTTCAAATTCGCGAAATACGGTAAACACCCGATCATGATCATTCACATCCAGTGCTTTAATCAGCACCGTGATACTGGGGTACGCTTTTTTTAACTCTTGCTGTAATTCTTGCAGGTTTTCAACACGTCTGGCGCATAAGGCTAAATTACGTCCTTTAGCTGCAAATTGACGAGCCATTTCTCGCCCTAATCCCGAACTGGCACCCGTAATTAAAATGTTTTTTCTACTCATTATTTTCTCTTCTATTTATAGCTAATGAGATGCTGATATTCGCCTTCAAACAAGCTATGTTCATTTAGACTGGATAACACTAAGCCGTTACGACTGACAAATAACTTAGTCACACCACCATTATTCAGGGTCCAATTTAGACGTAACATATTTTTTGGTGCGATACCCAGTAACTGCTGGCTGACCAAACTAATCGGCCCTCCGGATGTAAATACCAAAACCCGTTTTTTACCTTGTGCAGCAACCAGTGTATTAGCCAAAGCAAGCTTTATCCGCGCCACAAACTGAGGCCAACTTTCGCTGTAATCACTATCATGCTCACCACTCATCCAACGACGGATAGCACCATCAAATTCTTGCTGGAAAGCCAATTCGGGATGGGCAAATTCGGCAAGATATGTGCTGATTTGTTCTGAGGAAGCAAAATGGGGATTATGTTTAAGCAATATTTCTTGATGGTTGTATTCACGCCATTGAGTATCTTCTGTTGTCTCAATATTTAATTGGACAAACTCAGCCATACAATGCTGCATGGTCTGAATATGCCGTTGCATTCCACCATGAATCACTTTATCAACACTGGCCAAACGTTGCTGTAACCCTTCTCCCAAGCGTTTAGCTTGCTTTATTCCTAGTGGAGATAACTGGTCATATTCATCCGCACCAAACGATGCCTGTCCATGACGGATAAGGTAAATACTGGTCATTATGCAAGACCTTTACTGGATGCCCGAATCACTTTTCGACAACGCCACATCAAATAATGGACGTACAACCAAAAATGCTTAAATGCCGGATTGCGGGTTTGTTTGTGGTGATAGCGATAATATATTTGTTGGGCAATCGCTGCCAACCGAAATAAGCCGTACACTTCATAAAAAGCAAAGTCAGCTACATCAACGTCCATTTTATCGCAGTAATAGGCGATAATCTGTTTACGAGTCAGCATGCCTTTTACATGCGTTGGCTGACGGCGCGTGGCCTGCGCCATGAAATCATCGTCCGCTTCTACCCAATAGGCCAAACTATTGCCCAAATCCATCAGCGGATCGCCGAGTGTCGCCAACTCCCAATCCAGTACCCCGATAATTTGAGTGGGATCATCAACATCCAGCACTAAATTATCCAAACGGAAATCATTATGGGTCAGACAAATACGCTCTTTATCTGGCATATTTTCCTGCAACCAGCGGATGACTTTTTTACCTTTGGGCACATTCCAGCTGCGGGCCTTCTGGTAACGCTCGCACCAGCCGTCAATCTGTCGTTTGGTATATCCTTTTCCCTTCGCTAAATGTTGCAAGTCTGCCGCTACAATATCTACCTGATGTAACTCAATTAATGCGTCAAGCGCGTTGGTGCAGAGCTGTTTAGCGTCGTCCGAACTGAGTTTCAGTCCTACGGGGAAATTACGCCGAGGCACGATGCCGTCGAGCTTTTTCATCACATAAAATTCGGTCCCAATGATGTTGGTATCTTCGCAATAGGCCAGCATGGTGGGAACATAAGGAAAAACAGGCTTTAATGCGTGCTGTAAACGAAATTCACGCCCCATATCATGCGCGCCTTTAGCTTTGGTTCCCGCCGGGGCACGACGTAAAATTAATTGTTGATTGTCAAAGGTTAAACAATAGGTCCAGTTAGAGGCACCACCAGAATATTGGTTAACCTGCACGTCACCCTGCAAATCATCAATATGCTGATGCAACCATGGGATAAGAGTCTCTAGCGGTAGCTCTTCACCACTGCGTATTTGACCGGCTTTATCTAATAATTCAGTCATCGTTTCATCATTCGGCGGGTTTGTTTAAGCATATAATTCAAATACACCTTTTGCGGTAAAAGCCGTTTTAGCATAAATGCCATACGACCTATTTTATCAGGAGTAACTAAAAACGTCCGTTTTTCAATCGCACTAAAAATATGGTGCGCCACATGCTCCGCCGTCAGTGAAGAACGATTTAAATATTTATTGACTGCCGCATGCATTTCAGGTTCCGCGGTTTGCAACGATTCCGCCAAATTGGTTTTGAAAAACGTTGGACACACTACCGTCACACCAATATTGTCTCGAGCCAGTTCCAGTCGCATAGTTTCGGAAAATGCCACCACTGCAGACTTAACCGCATTATAACTGGCCATGCGCGGTATCGGCGTCAATCCCGCTTGAGAGGCAATATTGACAAAATACCCCCTGCCCTGCTGACGAAATATAGGGGCAAATTTTTTACTTACCCGCACCATGCCTAACAGGTTCACATCCAGCACTGTTTGCCATTGTTCAATACTTTCAGTATCAAGCAGACCGGCGCTGGCAATCCCGGCATTGTTGACCACAATATCGATGCCCTGCCACAACTGCAGAATATGTTGCGCGGCCGCGTCGACATCGTTCTGCTGAGTAATATCACACTGCACAAAGCTGCCCGTTCCGCCCGCGTTTTCAATCTCTTTGACGGTTTGTTGACCACGCTCAACATGCACATCACCAATACACACACTGGCACCTTGAGCTGCCCATTTTAATGCCAGCGTTCGACCTAACCCTGATGCGCCACCGGTGATAAATACGCGTAAACTCATGGACGTTCCTTATGTTGATATTTAGCCAACTCCAATCGGGATACCATAGCCTTATGCACTTCATCTGGCCCGTCAGCCAAACGCAATGCCCGGGCCATCGCCATAAAGCGAGATAAAGGCAAGTCATTACACATTCCTGCTCCTCCATGAAGTTGAATCGCCATATCGACAACTTGTTCGAGCATATTGGGTACCACCACTTTAATCGCGGATATTTCGGTCATGGCATTTTTAACCCCCACATGATCAATTTTCCAAGCCGCTGACAAGGTTAATAAACGTGCCTGATCAATAGCGATACGGGCATCGGCAATCCGCTCCAGATTACCGCCTAGCTGTAATAACGGTTTGCCAAAAGCCACTCGTTCAGTGCCACGCTTGATCGCCAGTTGAAGGGATTTTTCTGCCGCCCCAATGGCACGCATGCAATGATGAATGCGCCCCGGACCCAAGCGCCCTTGTGCAATGGCAAACCCTTTGCCCATCCCCATAATTAGATTACTTTTGGGGACTCGTACATTATCAAAATGCACTTCACCATGACCATAAGGGGCATCATATTCGCCATAGGCGGTTAACATGCGTTGCACATTCACCCCCGCTGTATCTAGCGGCACTAATACCATGCTGTGCTGACTGTGACGCTCATTGTCGGGATTGGACAAGCCCATAAAAATACCGACTTTGGCATTGGGGTGTCCCAGTCCGGTTGACCACCACTTACGACCATTAAGCACCAGGTTGTCACCATCTTCAATAATCGTGGCCTGCATGTTAGTGGCGTCAGATGAGGCAACCTGTGGCTCAGTCATAAAGAATACGGAACGGATCTCACCCGCCAACAGTGGCGTTAGCCATTGTTGTTTTTGCGATTCGCTTCCAAAGTGATAGAGCACTTCCATATTACCGGTATCCGGCGCATTACAATTGAATATTTCCGGTGCAATCAAGCTTTGCCCCATTCGTTCAGCCAAGGGGGCATAATCAAGACAACTTAATCCCTGTCCTAATTGGTTATCCGGTAAAAACAGATTCCACAATCCGGCTCGCTTGGCTTTGTTTTTAAGATCTTCGCTTTGTGGACAGACTTGCCATTCACGCCAGTCAAGACGTTCGTTGCGAGCATGATGTTGGATAATGTCCTGTTCGACAGGCTCCACTTGCGTGGTCATAAAGGTATTTAATTGACCAAGATAATCCTGACTTTTATCACTAGGTTGGAAATTCACTGGCTTTCGCTCCAATTAAAATGGAATTAAGTTCAGCTTATACCTCTTCTAAATATGAATAAAATGAATTATTTTACTAACACTAAATGAATACAATTCACAATATGACCGACTCAAAATCCCTGCAACAACTGGATCTTAATTTACTTAAGGTATTTGAATGTTTGTACCGCGAACAGAATATGACTCGCTGTGCCGTGCAATTGCATCTCACCCCATCAGCGGTGAGTCATGCCATTAAACGCTTGCGCGCTGCCTTGCAAGATGACTTGTTTGTACGCAGCGGCAGTAAGATGTTACCGACCCCAGCCTGTACGAGCATGGCACCGGCATTACTGGACAATTTAGCTCGATTAAGACAAATCTTGCAGCAGTTCGGACACTTTGAGCCTTGCCACAGTACCCAGCATTTTCGAATTGGCCTTCACTATGCCCAAGAAGCGTTAATACTTCCCTTATTAATCACACAACTTAACCAACAGGCTCCTTATGTCAGCCTTTCCAGCGTACATATCAACCGTCATGCGCTTGAACAAGAACTCGGTGCGGGGCATCTGGATGCAATTATCGATGTGGCCTTACCGATAAAATCACCGGTTTTACATAAAAAACTCATGACTGATCACTTTGCAATTTTGCTCAACCAGCAACATCCTTGGGCCAATAATATGAGCAAGCAACATTATCTCGATGCCAAACATATTACCGTGTCGAATCGCCCTAGCGGCATGGTAATTGAAGATATTGGTTTATCACAGTTAGGCGTTAATCGCACGATCGCTTTGCGTTGCCAACACTACGCCACCGCGCGGGATATTGCTCGGCAATCTGAATTACTATTGACACTACCAGCCCGATTAGCCAAAGATTTAACGCTGTCCGGATTGCGCCAACTCCACTTACCTTACCCGCTAGCACCAATGGATATTCACTTATATTGGCACCAACACACCGAACACGATCCGGCCCAGATATGGTTTCGCCAGCAGATCAGTAACGTCATCGCGTTACTGGATTAGTTGTCCTTGTGGCGAATAGACGGTCTTACCGGTTTCACTGCCGGTCTGGAATAACTTCGTTTTACGCCTTGCGAAGACTGTATCGTACGAGCATGATCCGGCATCCTCTCGACTTTATTGGGTCTTACCACGCTCACTTCACGATTAACAGTCGCTTGGCCCGATTTAGCCTGTTGTGCTTCGGTAATCCTGGGACGCACCGGCTCAGGCAATTCCCGTTGCGCTCGATAGGATTTTAGCTCCGGTGTTGGTCCTTCAACTTTGCGAATAGGCTGTTGATTATTATCACGATTCCATTTTTGTGATGGCTGGCGCATTAAGTCATGCTGGTCGCCTGAACGTTGAGCCTGTTTAACCACATTATGCTGATTCAGACGCACCGAAGGATTAGCTTTTAGCGAATCATTCCGATGATCCCTAAGCTGTTTTTGCACACTTTGGGCTCTAATCGCCGCCTGTTGATGCTCACCCCGAATCGGTTGAGGCCCTGTTACTTGGCGGTTAACCATATGTCCGCTATCACGATTGACAGTCGCATGCCGCGCACCACCGTACTCAGCGGAACGTATCACTTTGTTATTCATATAACGGGCATTGCGACGATGATCCCGATTATGTTGCCAGCGTTGATACTCTTTTGTTCTCACCCGCTGGTGGCGATCAATCGGATAAGGATGATGACGGTATTCATAATTCACCACGACCTGACGGCGGTGCCATTGAAAGCCACCAAAATAAAAACTGGGGCGGATCACTACCCGTGGTCCCCAATAAAATCCGGCATAACTCACATAATGCACCGGGGTATGCCAATACAGGGGAGGATAGGCATCCCACCACCAGTTTCCATACACCACTCGAGTATCGTAATAAGGTACATAAACCACTTCTTTTTGCACCGTTTCAATTACAATCTCATCTTGATCCTGCTCAACTTCAATGTACTCGTTATTGGCTAATGAACCTTGCTCATAAGCTTTGTGACGCAGGTTTTGCAGGGTGGATAACACCTGTTCTTCATTGGCTAAAAAGGCATCGCCCAAATCTTGCAACCAGTTCAAGTCATCACTGAGCTTATTCAATAAATCAGTGAAGGGGGTTAACGCTTTAACACTGGGATCCCAATCTTTGGCTTCTGCGGCATCCAAGGTTTGCTGTTCGGTTAGATCCTTGTTGCTATTACGCCAACGGGCAGCCTGAACCACCTCCAGCGGGTAAGTCGAGGCCACCAGAATATGTGACAACAAGGTATCAGGATACAATGCAATCGGTGCCAGCATTTGATCCAATTCGGCCTGATTTAGCTCCACTTTTTGCTGTTCGCTACTTTCCACCGTGACTACCGTGTCAGCCGCCTGCACAGCGGATAAGGGCAACCCAGTTAGTAACGCCAAAGGAGTCATATACCCTGCAATTAATGTCTGTAACTTGTTCATAACCGCATCCTGTTTGACGAGTTCACCCAGATATAAAGGCAAAACTCTGTAATGTAAGCATAGTTATAAAGTGACCAGACTTAACCCTGGCTGAACTGAACCTGATCGTTGTCTCGTATTGGTTGGCGGTATACTAGGGGAGAGATTGGCGACAGAGTGTTCCATCGCCGGTCGTTATTTAATTAAAACAGCTGCCAATTGAACACTGGCAACCGTTAGCTAATGGATTAATCCATGGTTGCAAAACGATAAATCATTTTATGCTGGTAGATTTCACCCGGTTGCAAAATCGCATTAGGAAAGGCGGGCTGATTCGGCGCATCAGGAAAAGCTTGTGGCTCAAGACATAAGCCACTGTAGGGCGCAAAGCGACCATCCAGATAATTACCACTATAAAACTGCATCCCGGGCTGATTGGAATACACTTCCAATACACGGCCTGACACAGGTTCTAGTACGGTGGCGGCAGGAGTCTGCATACTTTGACAGGCTTTATCCAACGCAAAGTTATGATCGTAACCTTTGGCTATCACTTGCTGGGGATGCTGTTGTTTAAGTCCGCTAGCGACGGTTTTGGGCTGACGAAAATCAAACGCATTATTGCTTACCGGCAACAACTCACCGGTTGGAATACCCTGAGCATTAGTCGGGACAATAGCATCTGCGTTAATTTGTACTTGATGCTGACCAATATCACCGTGACCGGCCAGATTAAAATAGGGATGCTGGGTAAAACTAATTGGTGTAGCCTGATCACATTGTGCCTGAAAATTCATGACTAACTGATTTTCATCGGTTAACAGATATTCCAGTCTAATATCCATGTTACCCGGATAGCCTTCATCACCATCTGCACTGTGACCGGTAAAAATCAACCCTTGTCCATTATCAATAATAAAGCTGTCGACATCCCACAACTTACGATGAAAACCGCGTTCACCACCATGTAGATGATTGGGTGCCTGATTGCAGGTTAACTGATAATGTTTTCCTGCCAGACTAAACTGGCCGTTAGCGATTCGGTTAGCAAAACGCCCTACCACAATGCCCATATAAAACGGATCGTCCAGATAACTTTGTACATCATCATAGCCAAGCAAAATATTGGTCAACTCGCCATGACGGTCCGCCAGCTGGATACTGCTCATGGTCGCCCCCAAACTCAACATGGTTAAACTGCTACCTTGTAAATTTGTGATCTGATACTCGGAGACAGGTTGCCCCTCAATATCACCGATATGACGTTTAATGATTGCCACTATTTTGCCCGAAGTAATTGAAATTTATTGAATATTATCATCCTGTCCTATACTCAATCTAGAGGTTGTTTAACGCGTAGGAGAATAACTAATGACTAATTTAGACAACTTAATTGCCTTTTTCGGTTGGTGTACGATGATCAACGCCGTTATCTTATTGTTTATTACCATCGTAATGCTCAGCTTTGGACCATTAATCAGTAAAATACAGAGCAAAATGTTTAACCTGCGTACCGACGCGCTAAACACTATTTATATGCAGTACTTGGCCAATTACAAACTCGCAATACTCGTTTTAAACCTGGTGCCTTATATCGCGTTAAAGATTATTAATGCATGAAAACTAATCCGGATTAACCAACACCGCCAGTGCACCATATAAACCGGATATATCATCGAGTTTTGGACGGACAATCACCTCGTCGAATGCCACCGGACTACACAAATAACCCGCTAAACTTTGCTCAGTCAGTCGCCGGATATTCTCTACCAAACCGGCTTTAGCCATCACGCCTCCACCCAAAATAATCTTGTGCGGGCTCAAGGTTAATAACAGGTTATGGCACAAATGCGCAGTGGCTTGTGCTGTCACTTGCCAAGCCTGATGGGAATCGGACAATTGCTCTGCTGGTGCTCCCCAAATTTTAGCCATTGCACTGCCAGCAGCAAAACCTTCCACGCAACTGTCATGAAAAGGACAGGCACATTCTATCCCGTAAGGATTGGGTATTTGTAAATGTCCTATTTCCGGGTGTACCAAACCGTGTAAAGGTTGGCCGTTAATCACCACTCCCCCACCAATTCCGGTGCCAACGGTGATATACACTGCCACTTCTGCCCCTTGGGCTGCCCCCCATAATGCTTCTGCCAAAGCGGCAGCATTAACATCGGTTTCTAACACCACCTGACAACCTAACCGGTCTTCAAGCATGGATTTTATCGGAGTATTTGACCAATCCGGTTTGGGCGTTTGCGTGATACTGCCAAAGTGATGTGACGAAGGATTAAGATCGAGTGGACCAAAACAGGCCAGCCCCAACTGGGAAAAGGCATATCCTGCTTTGCGCTGGGTATCGAAATATTGCACCACTGCCTGTAATGTTTCCTCCGGCGTGGTTGTGGTGATCCGCTGCTGGGTTAGAATATTTTTTTCGCCATCCATGAGGGCACAATTAAACTTGGTACCCCCCGCTTCAATAACCGCATAAACCTCAGTCATTGTTGCGGATCGACCTGATGATTTCGGTAGTCGATACCCCGTCTTCAAAATTAAGTACTAATACTTCTCCGCCGTTGGCCCATACCTGTTTGCTGCCAGCAATGTCTTCAGCTTGATAATCACCACCTTTGACCAACACGTCGGGCAGAATTTCACTGATCACTCGTTCCGGGGTTTCTTCGCTAAAACTGAATACCCAATCGACCGACGCTAATCCCGCCAACACGGACATACGACGCTGGATGCCATTAACCGGACGTCCGGGTCCCTTGAGCGCTTTAACCGATTCATCGCTATTGACCGCAACAATCAAGCGATCCCCCAACTTGCAGGCATTTTCCAGATATGACACATGGCCTGCATGCAAAATATCAAAACAGCCATTGGTCATAACCACTTTTTCGCCGCGCAACTTGGCTGCATTAACCGCAATTTTAAGTTGCTGCTCTGTCATCACGCCACGACCAATTTCAGATTCTGACGCCACCGCTATCGCTAATTCATTAACGCTCACTGTCGAGGTGCCCAATTTACCTACCACCACTCCGGCAGCAGCATTGGCTATGGCGCAGGCATCAGGCCAACTGGCTCCGGCAGCTTTCGCTGTCGCCAAGGTCGCGATCACCGTATCACCGGCACCGGTTACGTCATAGACCTCTTTAGCTTTAGCCGGTAAATGCAGTTCTTGTGCATCGGGCCGAATAAAAGTCATCCCTTTTTCGGAACGTGTCACCAACATCGCCTCAAATTGATATTTGACCGTCATGGCCTGTGCATTGGCAACCAATTGTTGTTCTGAATCAAAAGGCTCTGCAACTAAGGTAAATTCGGCCATATTCGGGGTAAGTAAGGAAGCCCCACGATACTTGGTAAAATCACTACCTTTAGGATCCACCACAACCGGAATATTTTTATCCCGCGCCAGCTGAATCAACTGTTGCACATGGCTTAAGCACCCTTTGGCATAATCGGACAAAATCACCACATCAATATCCGTTAATTGCTGGGCAAACGCTTGTTGTAACGGCGTTTTATCCAGATCGGCAAAACTTTGTTCGAAATCCAGTCTAATCAACTGTTGATTGCGACTTAATACCCGCAGTTTGGTAATAGTGTCGTAGCCTGATTGGCGAATAAAATCACAATTAATACCCAGCGCTGTTAATTGGGTGCGCAGAGTTTCAGCGGCACTATCATCTCCGGTCATGCCTAACAAAGTCACATTGGCCCCTAACGCGGCCACGTTTAACGCGACATTCGCTGCGCCGCCAGGACGCTCTTCACTGCTTTCAATTTTAACTACGGGTACTGGTGCTTCCGGAGAAATACGACCCGTTGGCCCTAACCAATAGCGATCAAGCATAATATCGCCAACGACTAATACATTAGCCTGTGAAAAATCAGGAAGTTGCATAATGACCTATTTGATCCAGAGGTGAATATTCAGCGCTCAGTGTAACAAAGAACCTTTCTTGGCGTGAAGCAGTTATGTTTCGCACACCTCATGTGTTTGGGTATAATAGCCGCAAATTTATTGTCTGGATTTTGCCTTGCACATTGTAAAACCTGTTTTTCAGTGGTCGTTTTTAGCGCCTAAATATTGGCTTACCTGGCTGGCCGTGTTTTTTTTATATCTGATTTCATGGCTCCCCTATCGCTTGCAGCTGGTGTTGGGCAAAGGGTTAGGTAATCTGTTAGGTAAGCTGTTGAAAAGTCGTCGTCACGTTGCCGAACGCAATTTGCAATTATGTTTGCCCGATATGCCAGAGCAACAACGGCAAAACATTTTGCATAAATCGATGCAAAATGCCGGTATCGCCTTACTTGAATCAGGTATGGGATGGTGGTGGCCTGATTGGCGGATTAGGAAACACTGCACAGTGGAAGGCTATGAACATGTGCAGGCTATACTGGATAAAGGTAAAGGTGTGTTTGCTTTAGCAATTCACAATATGAATCTGGAAATAAACTGTCGTGGCATGGGTATGACCCATCCAGCAGTGGTGTTTTACCGCCGTCACAACAATCCGTTGATGGAATATTTTCAATATCATGGTCGTGCCCGTTCCAATAAGTTAATGATCCATAAAAAAGGGGTCGCAGAAATGATTTCATCGCTGGATAACGGTGATCTGTGCATCTATTTACCCGATCAGGATTATGGCCCTAAACGCTGTGAGTTTGTGCCTTATTTTGCAGTACCTGACACAGCCACCACCACAGGTACGATGATATTTGCGGAAAAGGCCAATTGTGAAACGGTGTTTTTGTTACCCTTGCGCACTGAACAGGGATATGTGATTAAATTTTTACCCGGACTGGAGAACTTCCCTTCCGGGGACGATAAACAAGATGTGGCCAGAATCAATCGTAAGATTGAAGAAATGATAATGGTCGCTCCCGAACAATATCTATGGATGCATAAACGATTTAAAACCCGTCCCAAAGACAATAAGCAACCATTATATTAATATGTCCTACAGCAGTAATTAGGCGGAAACATGAGTACATCATCCGAATTTAAATTTTGGGCAAAACATATTGGTCTCGCCGTGGCATTAATTGCCATTGCAGTATTGGTCCTGATTATTCATCAATACAATAGTAATAAACCCGTGGCCGAAGGGCAGACCAAGTCCCGGGATCCAGCCCAAAATATGAGTCGGGTTTATTCTCAACACAGAATGTCATCTATCGAACCCATTAAAGAAGATAAAGGTGACTTTGTATTAGATGTAAACACACCGGACAAACCCATTCAGGATCGGTTAAAACGGATGGAAAGCCTGCTTAAACCGGTGTCCGGACGCTGGGTTGGAGAACATAAATATCGGACCTTCAAAGCCGGTAGTACCCTGCGCGAAGCCATCACCGATTATGCCCAAAAAGAAGGGATGCAAGTGTTATGGGAACTGGATCAGGACTTTATCATTAAAAATCACTTTCAGATGGAAGACACTATCGTTGGCTCGTTATTTAAAATCAGCCAGGCCATCGATGCGAGCTTCGATGGCAAAGTATTGGCGTACTTCTGTCCCAAACAACGAACCTTAGTGATTACCGAAACCGATACACCCTATTTAAGCAAAAATTGCTCTGTGGCTCGAGGTTAGACACCGTTGAGCCTAGCTCGATGTTGATCCGTGATCATCACCGCTTTTACGCATATACACCGACTCAGCCAGATACTTGTTCCAAATCTGGCTAACTGACTGACGTAATTGATCAAAGCGCCCGGAATGTTCGACTATTTGTTTATTCTGCAGGGCCAGATGATGACCTAAATTGCGATATTCCAAGTAAGCATCTATCAATTGTTGGGCTTCTTCCGGTTCCACTAAGCCCACTTCAATAAGGCCTTCAATAATGCGGACATTATCTGGCCAGCGAATTAGTCCGCTATGCTGATGACTGTAGGCCAACACCATATACTGCACAAAAAATTCAATATCCGCGATCCCGCCTTCATCCTGTTTTAAATCAAAGCTGTCTTGCTTGCTTTTGGATAAATGGCGACGCATCTTTTCGCGCATTTCAACCACGGCCGTCGTCAGGTCGGTGAGATCTCGTGGTCTGGATAATATCTCATGGCGAATATTAGCCAGTTTGATTGCTAAATCCGTTTCGCCAAATATAAAGCGACTGCGCACTAAAGCCTGATGTTCCCAGGTCCACGCTTCTTCCCGTTGATATTGGGCAAAACTATCTACATGGCACACCAACATGCCCGAGTTCCCCGATGGACGTAAGCGTAAATCCACTTCATATAATTCTCCGGAGGCGGTTTTGGTGGCAAACAAATGCATGATCCGCTGAGCCAAGCGAATATAAAACTGTCTGGATTCAATGGGTTTAACGCCATCGGTTAATTCATTACCGGGGCAGTTTTGCACAAAGACTAAATCCAGATCGGACCCGTAACCCAGTTCAATGCCGCCTAGTTTACCGTAGCCAAGCACCGCAAAATTGCGTTGTTCTGCCGAGGCTCCTTGAGGTAAACCGTGTTTTTCGACCATTTGCTCCCAGGCCAACAACACCGTCTGATTAATAATGGCCTCAGCCAAATAGGTCAGATGATCACTGACCTTCATCACCGGCAAGGCTCCGGTCACGTCGGCCGCCGCAATTTTTAGCTGTTGAGTAAGCTTAAACTGCCGCAAGGTTTCCATCTGCAATTCGAGATCGTCCGGTGAAATACGCAACATAAACTGACGTAGTTCATCCGGATAAGCCCGTAAGTCAGTGGTTTGATACAAACTGGCCGGATTAAGTAATTCGTCCAATAACAATGGAAAACGACTCAGCTGTTCTGCAATCCACGGGCTGGCATTACACAAGCGAATGAGCTGCTGCATGGCACCCGGATTTTCTACCAACAGCTCCAGATAAGCAGTGCGTCGACAGATGGACTTAATCACTTGAAATAACCGTTGCAATAACTGGCTATAATCCTCCGTTTTGGTGTGTAACGCGGTATGTAAAATCGCTGGCATCAATTTATCTAATGATTCTCGCCCTCGCTGTCCAATCGGACGATGCTGCATTTCCTCACGAAAATCAGCATAAAAAGGCCAGAAAGCCTGAATATCCTCTTCAGATAAACAATCTTGCAAGATAGGCATGGCTTCTTGCATATCCAAAGACAACGTCCATAAGTCAGCCAACTCCATCCATTCGGGTTGTTCCTGATGCTGTGCTTCTTCACCAATTAACAATTTAAATTGCTGGCTTATCAGCTGCATTTTTTCATTTAGATGGGTTAAAAAGTCCTCGTAATGGTTAAACCCCATCACATGAGCCAGGCGCGTCTGCTCTAAATGCTCACTAGGCAATTGCTGGGTTTGCTGATCGGCAAACTGTTGTAACGATTGCTCAACCTTACGCAGAAACAGGTAACATTGGCGTATTTGAATGACGTCTTCTTTGGGCAGTAAATCCGCGTCTTGCAATGCCTGCAACGTTTTTAATAAAGACTGTTGTTGCAAAGCAGGAATACGCCCGCCGCGGATCAATTGCAGGCTCTGCACCACAAATTCCACCTCACGAATACCGCCCTGCCCCAACTTAATATTGCCATGCAACCCACGTCGACGAACTTCCTGACTGATCAGGCGTTTCATTTTTCGCAATGCTTCAATAGCACCAAAGTCAATATATCGGCGGTAAACGAATGGCTGCAATATATGCATTAACTCGTCGCTATACGGACCATCAGGATTAATCACCCGGCCTTTAACCATTGCATAACGTTCCCAATCCCGTCCCTGATCCTGATAATAATCTTCAAACGCGGCAAAATGACTGACCAAAGCGCCACTGTCACCATATGGACGCAAGCGCATATCCACTCGAAATACTTGCCCATCGACGGTAATTTGATGCAACGCGCCAATCAATTTTTGAGCTAGCTTAATAAAGAATTGCTGGTGCTCGGTGCTGCGCTTGCCGTTATCAATTTCACCATTTTCGGGATAGACAAAAATCAGATCGATGTCGGAGGAAAAATTCAGTTCATTACCGCCTAGTTTGCCCATGCCCATAATTAACATTGGCTGCTGACCAAACTCACCTTGCGGAAAGCCTAATTTTTGCCCCTGTTGCTGATATAACCAATGATAAGCTTGGCTAATCAGAGCATTGGCCAAATCGGAAACCTGTTCAAGTGATGATTCAATGGTTTGTTTATTGAGTAAGTCACGCCACCCAATATGCACCATGTAAGTACGTCTAAATTGACGTAAAACCTGATGAAAGTCAGCTTCATGGTTAACATCGGCCAATCGCTCGGACAATAACGCAGCATAATCAAAATAATGTTGCTGCAACTGCCCAGCAGATAACATCAATTCAACAATAGTCAGATCGGCCAAACAAGCATCGGCGATAAAATCACTTAAGGCAAAAATAGCTTTAAGATCATCCCGGTACTGATTTAGCCAATCTGCTTGCGGGTATTTATCCAGTAATTTTTGCCACGCCGATTCGGCGGTTTGCTCCATTACATCAGGCAACATTAACAACAACTCCAAAGCGTTCCATTGATTAAATATCAGGCCTCATTAGTAACACAAAAATTCTAATATCATGTTTTACTTAACCTTCAGGATAGAGATTAAACTAATTGTTCCTGTAATCAGAGCCAATTTTTGCTCACGGCTCAACTTTTTCACGGCCATTTCAGCTTTAGTTGCCTCACTGCGATTGCCCACTTCAATGCAATAAACTTGCTGTAACGGCCCTTTGCCTTTTAATGCTTTAGCCGCTTTATTGCCACCCGTTTGATGCTCTTGAAAGCGTCGTACCGGATCGGTGCTAATTCCGGTATATAACTGGCCTAATCGATTTTTAATAATATATAAGTGCCAAATGCTCACTTAACTGCCTTAATTTAATTGAAAAAATACATCATAACGGAATTTGATTAAGCCATTACAGATAGATGAAATATATCCACAATTACTGCGAAACCTCGAAAAAAATGCGAGAATCCGTTCTATACCGATCCTGTATTCTGCTAAGGAAACAACATGCAAACAATGAAAACCCGCGCAGCCGTTGCTTGGGAAGCTGGCAAACCATTATCAATTGAAGAAGTGGATCTACAGTTACCGCAAAAAGGGGAAGTACTGGTCAAGATCATCGCCACGGGTGTGTGTCATACCGATGCGTTTACCCTGTCTGGCGAAGATCCTGAAGGCATTTTTCCGGCAATTTTAGGCCATGAAGGCGCGGGCATCGTATTACAAGTAGGTGAAGGTGTTACGTCCGTTGAAGTGGGCGATCACGTTATTCCGCTATACACCCCGGAATGCGGCGAATGTAAATTTTGTTTATCGGGTAAAACCAATTTATGTCAGGCGATTAGAACCACTCAAGGCAAAGGTTTAATGCCCGATGGCACCAGCCGTTTCAGCAAAAATGGCCAGCCTATTTTTCATTATATGGGCACCTCAACATTTGCCGAACATACCGTGGTGCCAGAAATCGCGCTGGCAAAAATCCCCAAAGAAGCGCCACTGGAAAAAGTCTGTTTGTTAGGTTGTGGTGTCACCACCGGAATGGGAGCCGTCACCAATGCCGCTAACGTACAAGAAGGCGACACCGTTGCGGTTTTCGGATTGGGTGGAATTGGTTTATCGGTGTTAATTGGCGCGGTAATGGCCAAAGCTGGCCGTATTATTGCCATTGATGTCAATGAAGATAAGTTCGAGATAGCCAGGCAACTGGGTGCCACCGATGTGGTTAACCCAAAAGATTATGATAAATCCATTCAGGAGGTCATTGTGGATATGACCGACGGTGGTGTCGATTATTCCTTTGAATGTATCGGTAACGTCAATGTAATGCGCTCAGCACTGGAATGTTGCCACAAAGGTTGGGGCGAATCGGTGATTATCGGTGTGGCTGGCGCCGGACAAGAAATTTCTACTCGCCCATTTCAATTGGTTACCGGACGAGTATGGCGCGGCACCGCCTTTGGTGGTGTAAAAGGTCGTAGCCAGTTACCGGATTACGTGCAGCGTTATTTGAATGGCGAATTTGAGCTGGATACCTTTATTACCCATACCATGGAACTGGATGAGATTAACCAGGCATTCGACTTGATGCATGAAGGTAAATCAATCCGCAGCGTTGTCCATTTTTAAGTTGACGCCAGATTAAGGAATGCGCATGAACCAGCTTGAACAACTTTCCTCCAGTAAGTTATTTGGTGGATGGCAAAACCAGTATCAGCATCAATCCAGTTCACTCAACTGTACCATGCGTTTTTCAGTGTACTTGCCACCTCAGGCCAAGACTGATCAGCGGCTACCGGTACTTTACTGGTTATCGGGCTTAACTTGCACCGATGAAAATTTTGTCACCAAAGCAGGCGCCCAACGCGTCGCCGCGGAATTGGGACTAGTATTGGTCATTCCAGATACCAGTCCTCGCGGTGATGATGTACCTGATAATGACGCTTACGATTTAGGTAAAGGGGCCGGATTTTATCTCAATGCAACTCAACCGCCATGGAATAGCCATTATCATATGTATGACTATATCGTGACGGAATTACCGGCCTTGATTGCGGCAAATTTTAATGTCCGTGACAAAGCGGCGATTGCGGGTCATTCAATGGGCGGGCACGGGGCGCTGGTGATTGCGTTAGCCAATCAGCAAAAATACACGTCGGTTTCGGCTTTCGCACCAATTGTTAACCCAATGGCGTGCCCTTGGGGACAAAAAGCCTTTAGCCACTATTTGGGTGAGGACAAAAGTCAATGGCAGCAATACGATGCTTGTCATTTATTGCAGCAACAGGGCGGCATTTTGAAAATGCCGATGAAAATAGACCAAGGGTTGGCGGATAACTTTTTAGACTCACAATCTTTAACTCGGCCACTGCAAGCCCTGTGTGATAAGACTCAATATCCAGCGGATTTCGGCTATCACGAGGACTATGATCATAGCTATTTCTTTATTAGCAGCTTTATTGAAGCGCATCTGCGTTTTCATTATCAACATTTAAAATAGCCATTGTTTTTTTGGCAAAAAATATTCGCCCGTTGACAACAAACGGGTAGAATATTTGCCCTGACGTTAACAACGAACGACGTCATTCTAAAATAATAAAAATGAAACAGGCGCAACAATGGCACAACTGTACTTCTATTACTCGGCAATGAATGCCGGCAAGTCGACTTCGTTATTACAATCAGCCTATAACTATCGGGAACGGGGTATGCGAACAGCTTTGTTTACCGCTGCATTGGATGATCGTTTTGGCAAAGGCGTGGTCGCCTCCCGAATTGGCCTAAAATCCGAGGCCTATTTATTTCAGCAAGACAGTGATTTATTGACTCAAATTACCGCATTGCATAAACAATCGGCACTGGATTGTGTATTTATTGACGAAGCCCAGTTTTTAACCAAGCAACAAGTCAAACAACTTACTGACGTGGTAGACATACTGAATATTCCGGTACTCGCCTACGGTTTGCGCACCGACTTTGCTGGTGAAACCTTTGAAGGCAGCCACTATTTACTTGCGTGGTCGGATAAAATGATTGAGCTCAAAACCGTTTGTCACTGCGGACGCAAAGCCAGTTTTGTGGTGCGAATGGATGCGCAAGGAAACCCAATCAAGGAAGGGGAACAAGTCGATGTAGGTGGTAATGACAAATATGTATCTATGTGTCGTTGCCATTTTAAACAACTCGTCTGGTAATCAACCTGACCGGTGTTGTTCTATTTACTTAATTCCCTTAATTTATATAAAGAAAAATTTGATGAAATCACTTTTGATAACAATAACAATCATATT
The DNA here is from genome assembly GCF_048268085.1 of Neptunicella sp. Lineage (NCBI taxonomy): Bacteria > Pseudomonadati > Pseudomonadota > Gammaproteobacteria > Alteromonadales > Alteromonadaceae > Neptunicella > Neptunicella sp. The sequence goes on from NZ_JBLWWF010000024.1 coordinate 33,025, forward strand.
CAGCCTAATCGTAAGCACTGGTTTATCGGCTGCGGCAACCGAATTACCCAAGCAACTTAATATCAGCTACGTGCAACACCGGGCGGTAATGAATGTATACCAACCCTTGATCGCCAAAGCCTATGAAAAGCTGGGAATAAAAGTTCACTTCACTAAAGTCGATATTGAGCGTTCTTTAGCCTTACTCAATAATGGCGAATTGGATGGGGATGTACTGCGAGCGGGTATTGTCACGTCCAAAAACTCTAATTTGATTGCCGTCGAACCATCCCTGAATCAAATGGAAGTGGTACTTTATTGTCGCTATTCTCTGCCCTGCAACAAAGAGGCAATGCAATCCACCCACTATATTTTGGGCTTGGTCGGGAGTTTGAAGCAACACCATCAATTTTTACATGATGCCAAGATTCGAATCACCAGTTTTGTGGACTACCAGCAAATGAAACAGCTTTTTGAACTAGGCCGACTGGATTACATGATTAATATCAATGATTTAAATACGCCCTATAATCATGCCATCAAGATTTCACACAAAAGCCTGAAATTATTTCAACTCAATGGTTATCATCTTATCCATAAGAAATGGGCCTCTATACTGCCCCAACTAAGCCAGGCAATTATTGAAGCCAAGCAAGAAATATTAAGTACCCAGACTTTACCCTCATCACCCCAGCAAATTGGTATGGAAAATGGCCAAAAACAAAGCACAATTTGAAATCCTTAGCTACGGTATCCATTCAAAATGGGATGCCGAAAGCAAGGCGCTGCCCAAAATTCGCCAATTTACCACCGAAATACCCGCCCAAATCGATATTGAATTTGGTTTTGTCATTAACATCAAAAAAGCCAAAGGCAGTAAGGTACGCTACTGTATTTATCATCCTGATATTCCCGATGAGGATGGCATTCCCATGGCGCCATTTGATGGCGAAGAATACATTCGTAGCAACGATTGGGATTTTTATCTGGGGGATACCATTTGGCCACCAATACAGAATAAGCTCGGTGACTGGCGCATGACCCTTGAACTGGATGGCAATATTATTGCCGACAAGACCTTTGAAGTCGTTGCTGATGATCATCCGGAAGACGCTGATTTTTGGAAACAACGGGGATTCTAAGCCGCTTCAAATGGTTTGTCCTTGCCTGAATATATCCATTTCACATCGCCCCACGCTAAATAACAGATTAAACAACAGACAATGCAGTTTTTGTTATAGGTAAACGCTTGGATTGGGCTAACAATCATTCTATGGTTTTATTCTCAATTCGAGGAAATAGCAATGATACGTTTTCTACTAATATGGGCCTGTGTGATGAGTTTGAGTGCCAATGCCAACCAGTTCGATCAGCAAGTTAGTGTGGGAGATCCCGCCATTAAAGGTGAGGCCAGCTACGATGCGGATAGCCAACAATACCGGATCAAAGGGGCCGGTACCAATATGTGGTTCAAACAGGACCAAATGCACTATTTATACAAACAATTGCCGGGTGATTTTATTCTGCGAGCTCATGTGGAATTTGTCGGTAACGGAGTAGAGCCACACCGCAAGATAGGCTGGACGGTACGCAAGAGTCTGGATACCAGTTCAGCTCAAGTCACCGCCGTAGTACATGGTGATGGCCTGACCTCCCTGCAATTTCGCAAACAGGACGGGCTAGACACAGAGCAGATTGAATCCAGCGACAAAATGCCGGATGTGATCCAGCTTGAGCGCCGTGGCAACCAGTATATTATGTCCACCGCTCAATTTGGCCAGCCATTTACCCAAGTGCAAGCAGCCGATTTGGACATGGGAGAAAATCCCTACGTTGGCCTGTTTGTTTGCTCGCATAATCCCGAGGTAGTAGAACAGGCTGTTTTCAGTAATGTGCGTATTATTACTCCCGCGGCAACCGACTTTAAACCCTATCAGGACTATATTGGCAGTAATCTTGAGCTGATGGATGTAGAAAGCGGCCACCGCAAAATCATTCATCGTGCGCCTAATTCATTACAAGCACCTAACTGGACCCATGATGGCAAAACCCTCATCTACAATGCTGAGGGTAAGTTGTATAACTACGATTTAGCCAGTGGCAATATCAGCGAACTTAATACCGGTTTTGCCAACGAAAACAATAACGACCACGTACTCAGTTGGGATGGCAAACAAATCGCTATCAGCCATCACAATCCTGACGATGAACGTCGCTCAACCGCCTATATTTTGCCACTCACCGGCAGTGATAATCCGGTACAGGTTAATAAAACGGGGGCTGGACACACCTTTTTACACGGTTGGTCACCGGATGATAAAAATCTGATTTTCACCGGCAATCGCGATAACAAATGGAATATTGTCAAAATCAACATCGCCTCCGGTCAGGAAACCATGCTGACCGACAATGAATATCTGGATGACGGCTCTGAGTATGCGCCGGATGGCAAGTATATTTATTTTAATTCAACCCGCACCGGCACCATGCAGATTTGGCGGATGAAAGCCGATGGTAGTGAACAAACCCAGCTGACCTTTGATGAATATAACGACTGGTTCCCGCATATTTCACCGGATGGCAAGCAGATGGTGATGTTGTCATATCTGCCGGATGTGGCGGCTGAGGATCATCCGTTTTACAAGCACGTCTATTTACGCATTATGCCCACCGATTTAAGCCAAAAACCCAAAGTGATTGCCTATGTTTATGGCGGTCAAGGCACCATCAACGTGCCGAGCTGGTCGCCAGACGGCAAAACCATCAGCTTTATTAGCAATACGCTTATCGAACAAAACTAATCAGACTGGTATCAGTGCATCCACTAACAGTTGCACTGATACCCTGCCGCGAAACTCATTGATGTCGAGCTTATAGGCCAATTGTATCTGGCGCACCTGCTTATTCGGCCACTGTTCAAGATCCACATTAAAAGCGATGGCATCAAACAATTCACCAGAGGCGCTGGCCACTTGCATTTTAAGATGCTTTTGTCCCACTATTTTTTGTTCAACCAGATTAAACACACCATCAAATAACGGTTCTTCAAATCCCTGTCCCCAAGGCCCGGCTTGTTTTAACTCACGGGCGAAGTCCAGTGTTAGTTCACTGTCATCCAGCTCACCATCGGAAATCACTGCCCCTTGCAATTCGGTATCCTGTAACCATTGTTCCGCCACGTTATGAAAGGCGGATTCAAATGCGGATAAATTGGCTAGCGGCAGGGATAATCCGGCTGCCATGGCGTGACCACCAAACTTACTAATCAAACCAGGATAGCGGCTGTTAATATCTTCCAACAAATCACGAATATGCAAACCGGGAATGGAACGTGCCGAGCCTTTAATAACCTCGTCGTCCTGATGAGCAAAAGCAATGGTAGGGCGAAAATACTTTTCTTTGATTCGCCCGGCCAATATGCCAATCACCCCTTGATGCCAATCCGCTTGATAGAGGCACAATCCATAAGGTAATGCCTGGTCGGATAAACGAAGTGAATCCAATGCTTTAACCGCTTCTTGCTGCATCGATGCTTCTATTTCACGCCGTTCACGATTTAGACTATCCAGCTGCACGGCCATGGCTCTGGCCTGCCCCATATCATCGGTTAGCAAGCATTCAATGCCCTGCGACATATCGTCTAAACGTCCTGCCGCATTGAGCCGAGGACCGATCACAAAACCAAGATCAGATGCGGCTAAATTAGCCTGCTTACGACCCGCTACTTCAAACATGGCAGTAATTCCCGGACGACACTGACCGGAACGAATACGTTGAATACCTTGATGAACTAAAATACGATTATTCTGATCCAGCTTAACCACGTCAGCAACCGTGCCCAAAGCGACAATATCCAGCAACTGGGCTAAATTCGGTTCTGCCTTGTCCACAAACCAATCCCGTTTTTTAAGCTCTGCTTTGAGTGCCAGCATCATATAAAACGCGACGCCCACCCCTGCCAGATGTTTGGATGGAAAGTCGCACTGCGGCTGATTGGGATTTACAATCGCGTGGGCATTGGGCAGCGTTTCAGCGGGTAAATGGTGATCGGTAATTATCACCTCAATGCCCAGCGCTCTGGCCCTATCCACGCCCTTTAGGCAAGCGATACCACTATCTACGGTCATAATCAGTTGGGCTTGTTGCTGATGGGCAACATCAACAATTTCCGGACTGAGTCCGTAGCCAAAATCAAAGCGGTTAGGTACCAGATAATCATGCTGTTGACTGCCTAAACGAGTTAACGCCAGCATGCACAGTGCCGTACTGGTGGCGCCATCAGCATCAAAATCGCCGACAATGACGATCTTACGCTGTGCCACAATCGCGTCAGCCAAATATTGTGCCGCCGACAAGATACCTTTTAACTGATTAAAATGTGCCAATCCGTTCAGACTGGTATTAATTTGTTGCTCTGACTGAATTCCCCGAGCCGCATAAATCTGCAGTAAACGCTCGGGGAAACGTGTTTGGGTAGAAAATAGCGCCGCTGACTTGCGACGCTTGATATTGACGCTCATAAACAGTTAAGTAAGTGACAATAATTAAAGATCACTTAATGTCGCCAACAATTGCATCGGCGGTTGATAACCGGGGATAAGCGTACCATTTTGAGTGATGATTGAAGGCGTCGCATTCACTCCGACTTGCAAGGCAAATTCATATTCACTGCGTACTTTATTATCACAGGTTTTAGCCACCACATTAGCGCCTTCTTTTGCCTCGGTCAGTGCTTCTTTCGGATCGTCTGCACACCAGATAGACACTAGGTCATCATAAGTTTGACTATTCAATCCCCCACGTGGAAACGGCAAATAATCAATAGTGATACCCAATTTATTGTACTGCTCAATTTGCGAGTGCAATTTACGGCAATATCCACAAGTAATATCAGTAAATACCGAAATCCGATATTTTTCATTTTCAGCAGCAAAACGTATTGCGCTGCCGGAAAACTCTTTAATCCCCTCTTGACGCATGCCCGCCAAGGTTTGCTCTGTTTCGTTGACAATACCGTCATTAAGATTAAACAATCGGCCTTGCAACAAATATTTACCATCTGCGGAGCTATAAAAAACGCCTCTGTCGGTAATCAATTCTTTTAATCCACTCACCGGCAAAGATTTAACCTGCTTAACCTGAATACCCAGATTTTGTAACAGGAAGGCTTTTAACTGGGCATCGCTATCTTTTAACCCGGTATCAGTACCTTGCGCCATACTCTGTTGGCTAGCCAACAACAATAAAAACGGAACAATTAGCTTTTTGATCATGTAGGAATACTTCTTTTAGTTAAAACCGGAATGTAGCTTAGACCGGTCAGGGCTAGTTATGATTGCATTGTATGTTATCGATGCGCAAAGTTCAGCCCCTTGGATGATGCTCAAGTATGACTTTTTGTAACCGTTGCGTGGCGACATGCGTATAAATTTGCGTGGTGGATAAATCACTATGTCCAAGTAGCATTTGAACTACCCGCAAGTCAGCACCGTGATTGAGTAAATGAGTGGCAAAGGCGTGTCGCAAGGTATGTGGCGATAACTCCACCCGAATATCAGAAGTTTTGGCATAATATTTAATCCGATGCCAAAACGTTTGCCGGGTCATTTGAGTCCCCCTATTGCTGGGAAACAACACATCGCTGCCGGTTTTAAGCAATAATCCCCGCCCTTGACGCATATAACGCTCTATCCACTCCAACGCTTCCTCGCCCAACGGAACCAGTCTTTCCTTGTTGCCCTTGCCTGTTACCCTGACAACGCCTTGCATCACGCTGAGCTGGTTAACCCTAAGGCTCACTAATTCACTAACACGCAGTCCCGTGGCATATAACACTTCCAGCATGGCTTTATCACGCAGTTGCACCGGGTCATCAACCAACGGGGCGGCCAATAACGCCTCAACCTGTTGCTCGCTCAAGGTTTTTGGTAACGATTGGGGAATTTTAGGGTTTTGCAACAATCGCATTGGATCATCAGTACGTTGCTTGTGCTGTAATTGGTATTGAATAAAATTGCGTAGACTACTCAAAAAACGTGATGTACTGCGTTCAGATAAACCTTGATCATAGCGATGAGCCAAATAAAAATTAATATCGTCGGTACTGAGCTCAGATAACAATATTTGCTGTTTCGCCACAAAACTCGATAGCTGTTTTAAATCACGCCCATATGCCGCAATGGTATTGTCGCTTAGGCCTTTTTCCAGCCACAGTGATTGCAGAAATAAATCGATATGCTGGCTATTTTGCTCCTCATAAGCACTGCTGTTATTTGTCACGTTATACTCTGCGTTGCCCCGATTAACCGGGCTTTTAATCAGTAAGATGCCTGGGCTTTAGGATAATGTGGAGAAAGAGTTTGGCGTACCCCATTGCCCCACACTATCGCTTGGTTAAATAAGCTATGGAGCAGTTTTTGATCTACCGCCAGCTCTTTCGACAAACGAATAAGGTTAAGCCAATTGGCACTCTCAAAAGCTTTAGCCACCGATAGATAGTCGGCTAAACGCCCCTTTTCCCCCATCAACGCTTGCTTAATTTCAAGATCAATAGGCAGTTTGTTGACCACGTCATTTAGATTCTGACTCAGCAACGCATCGAGTAGCGAAAATAATCCCACCAGAAATCCTTTAGGGGGATTATCCACATCTTTGCGAGCGTGACTGATCAACTCACAGAACTTGGCGCGCACCAACGACATATGCAGCAATTCCATGGGTTTTTCATCACCCAGTTTCGCCAGCGCTAAAATGGAAATAAATTTCTTTAATTCAACTTCTCCCATGTAATTAAGCGCATGACGCAATGAGGTTATTTCGTAACGTTTATTGACGGTAGGGTTATTAATAAAACGCAATAACATGTAAGCCAGCCCGACATCACGTTCCAAAATTGCATTGACTCTATCGAAAGAAAAACTACTGTTGGCACTCTCTTTCATTAATTCAACTAATGCCAATTTGGAGGTAGGTAGATTTTTTTGTTTGATAACTTCAGGCTTAGCAAAAAAGTAGCCTTGGAACAGATTAAAGCCCAGATTGTTGTATAAATTAAACTCTTCATGAGTCTCTACTTTTTCAGCCAGCAATTGAATATTGGCCTTCTGCAGTTTCTCAATTTTGCCTGCGATGGTTTGATAATCGGACAGGTGAGTATCCACCTTAATAATATCGATATAGGGCATAAAAATGTCCCAACGAGCATCGAAGGTATAATCATCCAAGGCCAATTTATAACCTTTATCTTTTATTTTCTTACAGGCATTCACCATTTCCTCAGTGGTGGGAATGGTCTCAACGATTTCCACCACCACATGCTCGGGATCCAGCATGCTGGGAAAATCATTCAGTAAGCTATCGCGGTGAAAATTAATAAAGGAGGTTTTATGGCACGCAATGTCCTCTAAACCTAGCGTGAGATGGTTATTTGCCAATATTCTGGAGGTGGCTTCGTCAGGCTGAATATTAGGAAAACAATTCTCCTTGCCATCTCGAAACAATAGTTCGTAGGCACAAACGTTTTGATCCTTATCCATAATCGGCTGACGAGCAACATAAGCAAACATGACATTTTTCCTTGACTTTTTTTATCAATAATTTTGCACATGAGCACTTTATCAGCAAGCGTGACATAGGCCAACAAATATAAGACATACAGCGACGGTTATTCTGCTGTGAATACACCACAATAAAATTCAAGCTGGACTGGATCTGAGCCGCACTTATCCGCACAATACAGCGGATTAGGATCCAACTAGGAAATCTGTAATGGCAGCAACAATTGGCCTGTTTTATGGTTCAACAACGTGTTACACCGAAATGGCCGCCGAAAAAATTCAGCAAGCACTGGGGGAAGAGCTGGTTGATTTGCACAATATCAAAGAGGTTGAGCTGTCTCTGGCTGAACAATACGACATTTTGATTTTTGGGATCTCAACCTGGGATTTCGGTGAACTACAGGAAGATTGGGAATCACATTGGGATGACATACGTTCATTAAACTTAGTCGATAAGACCGTTGCATTGTTCGGTTTAGGCGATCAAATTGGTTATGCTGACTGGTTTCAGGATGCACTGGGATTGTTGCATGATGAGTTACTGTTGCTAGATTGCCAGATTATCGGTTACTGGCCCAATCAAGGTTATGAATTCAATGCCTCAAAGGGCTTAACTGATGATAAATCTCACTTTGTCGGTTTGTCTCTTGACGATGAAAATCAATATGATTTAACCGAACAACGTATCAACCAATGGACCGAATCCCTGCTTGAACAATTGAGTTAAATCGATAATGAACATGAATGAGTGCTTCGAACAATCAGCAAAATACATGCATCCCTTAGCCTAATTGCCCCTCAATGCGATTAATGACTCATTAAGCTGCCTATTTTTCAGTCAACTACATACCCACGTATAGAAATACATACCCGAAAGTAGCCATTCACCCATACTCATCCGATGACATCCTATAGATAAGTCAATGATTTTTCTCTAGTATTCGCGCCCCTGATTATGAGGTTGTTTAACTTTTATACATATTTAGTGAAGTCGGAGCGTTATTTCGATTGATTTAACGTCGATCATAAACCTGATGCCTGATGTACTAATTAAGCAGATAAAAGCCCCCCTCGTATTCATATTAGCCTGATTTGTAAAGGATTTACCTTTACAGCTGGCAAATAGAAACTACTTTTAAAGTAGTTTCTGTCCATTAATTGTTAAAAGGTGTAGAGATGAAAAAATCCTCAATATTGGTGTTTCTAACCGCGTTTATTTGTTTTAGCGCAACGGCTGAAATTAACTTTTCAGGTTTTGGAACTATCGCCGGTGGCATGACATCTAGCAGTGACGAGTATTTAGATGGTTACAATGATGACTTTGATATGAAAGCTGGGTCATTTTTTGCCATTCAGGGAAGCTCTGACTTAGGTGATGGCCTTACTGCGACAATACAAATCATGTCCCGTGGTGACAACGATTGGGATCCAAAATTTTCATGGGCCTATTTAAGCTATGAAGCGAATGATCAATGGCGCCTTTTACTGGGCCGTCAACGTGCTCCATTATTTCTCTACTCTGACTACCTGGATGTATCCTATGCGTATCACTGGATCCGTCCGCCAACTGCAGTTTATGACTTACCCTTTGATTCCTTTGATGGTATCGGTTCTATCTACACCGCCAACTTCGATGACTCCACATTAACGACTCATGTGGTTTTTGGTAACAATACCGATAAGCAGGTGTTATTTTCAGGTACACCAATTCAAACCGAATTTAAACAGATATTGGGTGGCTCGCTAACTTGGAATTATGACTGGTTAACCCTGCGTGGAGCTTATTTCCAAAGCGATCTGACCTTCCCGTTTGAGCAAGGTGCTGCCAATAGTACCGCTGCCGATTTAGCCGCTTTACAGGCCGGATGGGGGCAAACTCCGTTCGCTTATATTGGTAATGAATTAGCCGTTAATGACGACAAAGGGGTATTTACTGAATTAGGGTTACAAATCGATAAAAACGACTGGTTATTTATTGCTGAAGTGACCAAAGTAACAATCGACCATACTATCTTGCCTGAACAATCTTCCTGGTATACCTCATTAGGTAAACGTATGGGCAGCGTGATGTTACATGCGACTTATGGTGTCAATAAAGATACCGACAAATCTCATCTTTTAGCCAATAGCGATGTCCCTCTGGGCGTTGATCCTGGCCTGGATTATCTGTATGGCGTCACTCAAGGTGCTATCGCCAGCCTGGAAGATGATAGTCCATTTTATACTATTGGTGCGCGTTGGGATTTCCACGATTCAGCCGCTGTAAAATTTGAATTTACCAATACCAAAAACCAGATCACAGATAAAGACGCCAATCTGTTTCAGGTTGCCATCGTTAGCGTATTTTAAGGAAAAATGAATATGAAAAAGTTATTAACCTTAGCCACCTTCATTTCCACCTTATTGTTTAGCCAACTGGCTAGTGCTGACGTTGCCGTCATTGTTAATCCAGCAAATGGCGCAACCATCAGTCAGGACGAAGTCACTAAACTATTCCTTGGTAAAGACAAAAGCTTTAGCAATGGTGAAAGTGCGGTACCGATTAATCAGCAAGGTGATTTATCCGAGGAGTTCAATACCAAGGTATTAAACAAATCAGGCAGCCAAATTAAAGCGTATTGGTCCAAGTTGGTTTTTACTGGTAAAGGAACGCCACCGAAAGAAGTTAACAGTGATGATGAAGTGAAAAAACTCGTTGCTGCCAATCCCAATATTATTGGCTATATTGATGCGGCTAAAGTAGATGCTTCCGTTAAGGTCGTGTTAACCCTTTAGTACTTGCTACCTTAAGTATTATTAATAAAACACCCGCTGTATAGCGGGTGTTTTGGTTTTATCGGTATTACATTATTTAATACGATGGGTTTGCGCGATTTCATCCGGATTCGTTATGCAAACATCCAAATCGCGAATAATGCCGTCATCAATGCTGTATATCCAACCGTGCACTGCTAATTGTTGACCCGATTTCCATGCATTTTGCACAATAGTGGTATGACAGACATTGGCAACCTGAGCAATCACATTCATCTCACACAAGCGATCAACTTTGGCTTTTTCGTCTTCAATTTCATCAATTTCTTGTTGATTATGTCGATAAATATCTTTGATATTGCGCAACCAGTTATCGATCAAACCGTGTTCCTGATTACCCAGAGCTGCTTTCACGCCTCCACAACCATAGTGACCGCTAACAATAATATGCTTAACTTTTAATACCTCAACAGCATATTGGATCACCGATAAGCAATTTAAATCCGTATGGATCACCAAATTGGCAATATTACGGTGAACAAAAATTTCTCCCGGCATCATATCAACGATTTCACTAGCCGGTACTCGGCTGTCAGAACAGCCTATCCATAGATATTCGGGATTTTGCTGTTTGGATAGTTTGCTAAAAAAGTCAGGATCCTGCTTTTTTATTCTATTAGCCCAATTTCTATTATTTTCAAAAAAATTACTTAAAACTCGCATAAGCCGCCATTGTTATTTTGTTGAATAAAAATTTAAACACGAAGTTATTTGAGCGGATAAAATAGCAAATTAACGCTCGGGAAGGGAAAAAAATACGTAAATAAAACTAAAATAATAACTGGTCTGTTCAGTTATCTGCCAACAGGGTTAACAAGGCATCCAATTTAATCGGCCGACTAAATAAATATCCTTGTGCTGAATTACAACTATTGAGCGTTAAAAAGTCTCTCTGCTCATGGGTCTCGACCCCTTCGGCAATCACTCCTAAATTTAATTTATGGGCCATGGCAATAATGGCCGAGACTATCGCCTTGTCATTATCATCGGTGACAATATCCTGCACAAATGAGCGATCAATTTTAAGGAAGTCTAATGGCAATTTTTTTAAGTAGGCTAATGAACTATAGCCTGTACCAAAATCATCAACCGAAATACTGATCCCCATGTCGCGGATCCGTAACAATAAATGATGAATTTGACGATAATCGTTAACCAATACGCCTTCGGTTATTTCCAGGGTGAGATAAGCCGGATCCACTTGTGTTTGTTCAAGACAAGTACGAACAAAGTCAAAAAACGTTTTATCTATCACTTGTAGCGGAGATAAATTGACAGCAATCTTGATTTGAAACCCCGCCTGTTGAAGGATTTTAAGCATGTGACAGGAACGCTCGAACACCCAACGCCCAATGGGTGCAATTAAACCACTTTGCTCTGCAACAGGAATAAAGTCAGCAGGCATAATTAAACCTTTCTCAGGATGATTCCAACGGATCAACGCTTCGGCTTTAAAAATCTTACCGCTTTGTAAATTTAGAATAGGCTGAAGTAACAGCTCAAATTCGTCGTTCGAGATAGCTTTTACCAGTGCCCCTTCCATCTCAATCCGTTGGCGTGAGGCCTCTTTGAGCTTCTGCGAATAGAATTGCACACTACTGGTTTTATGCTTACGACCGTTATAGGCACTTAAATCAGCAAACTTCATCAATTCTTCAACTTTTTGTGCATCATGAGGAAAACTGGTGGCACCAATACACAAGCCCACCTGGTAATGCTCTCCAGACTCGGTATAAAATCGTTGCTCGGCCACATTGAGTAACCGTGAGGTGATCTTTTTACAGTCTTGTTCGCAATCCACACCGGCCAAAATAATTGCAAACTCGTCACCACCCACTCTGGCAATAAAATCTTTTTTCTTTAGTGAACGATGTAATCGTCCGGCCAATTCCACTAATAATTTATCGCCCTCGGCATGATTATAAAATTCATTGATGCGTTTAAAGTGATTAATGTCTACATACAGCAGGTAAAACGGTTCTTGTTTATCGATACGCTGTTGCAACGTTTGCCAAAAGGCATGACGATTGGGTAAGTGGGTTAAGGGATCTTGAAAGGTCAGTTGCTCATTACGCTGCAATAAATACTTGATATGCGTAATATCATTAATAAAAAACACCCAGTTCCGAGCTTGCGTTGACTCATGGGTGACCGGATATATTGCCAGTTTAAACCATTTGAGTGTATGCGGAGGATGCATCCAGCACACTTCCCCAGACCAACTGGAGCCAGTACTAAAAATACGTTCATACTCAGGCAATTGGGTGCGCATTAAATTGAGTAATGTTTCTCTGGGGGTCGGCACGGAACGTTGCTGTTGGATATTGTATTCAAATAATTCTGCGACAGCCGGGTTTTCGGTTACCAGTTGCAGCTGCTGATCAAGTATCATAACTGCAAACCCGGCGTGCTCAATCGCAACCGCTAAAGAACCAACACCATCAGAAAAAACCTTCGGACTTTTTAAAATTGTTAACAAACGATTGTGCAAATAATCATGCTGCTCAAGCAGCTTGTCATTGGCTAACATCAGTTCACGAGCCGATTGCAGCGTACGCTGACGGTAAGCAAATTCATCGGATTTATTCACGATAACCAGCAAAGGCTGACTGTTTTGCACAATAGCGATAGCTTCAAGATTTAACGAATATCCACTTTCAGTCACTTCTGTCCATAGTCCGGATTTGATAATGCCGTTGCCCTCTGCCGACCACAGCATCTTGGCTTCCACCAAGAAATCACTCAAGAATAATGAGTGCTGACTAATATCTAGCGTTTCTCCTTGCTTAGCGTTGGGAATAAAGGCCTGGATCCAGGGTTTATCCCCTTCAACCCAAATAAACTGATCATGGCGATGAGCAACCGGTTGGAGAATCATTTGATCCAGCCCATTGGCCAAATCTTTCAGTAAATTAGTCATCGGACTGGTGCTCCGCCACGAGTAGTTCAGCGAGTTGCTGGAACATCAATTCAACATTGTCGCCGGTTTTAGCACTGGTATTAAAACTCAAATCAAATAAGGCCTGATAATCCGTAAGTTGTCGTTCATTCCAATGCCAGTGTTGCTCAAGATCAGATTTATTAACGGCCAGCACAGTTGGGCAACCATTCACTTGCTTGGCAAGAGAGTGAATATCAATACCTTCGATTAATGACGAAGTACGGGTTTGATCAACCACGATAATGTACGCCGAGGCACCGCGTAAATAACGTTCCTGAAAAACACTATAACGATCCGTACCTTCAATATCCCACAGCATGAGTTGCACTTGTTGCTGCTCACATTCGATCAATTTTTTATCAACTTTAACCCCGATGGTGGTGAGATATTTGTCGCTAAAAATACCTTGCACAAATTGACTGATCAAACTGGTTTTACCTACGCCCGAGGCACCAAATAAACATATTTTTTTCTGGATCATTGGGCTTGTCCTAACGAAGAATCATCCGTGTTGTGGCTATACATCACATTAAACATCACTTTCCGTGCAGTTGAACCATCGTTCCCCAAATCCACTTCACCTAAACCGGTCGCCAGTAAATTCCGCGGAGCGATACCAAGCTTGGTTAATTCAACAAGGGTATGGTTAGCGCGCAATTGACTAAGTTGGTCGTTAGTAACGGCACGACCACTGTTATCACTTGACCCTACAATCACTAACCCGTCAATCTGATAATTCAACTGCGTTGCCAATGATTGCAAACGCCCAAAGCGTTCGGATAACACCTGTAACTTGGCTCGCATTGGCGCAGATATAGCACTGCTAGCCACCTCAAAATGGAGTTGAGTTGCACTAATTTGCCCTATCAAACGGGTGAACATTTGGCTTACCAGTTCGGTATTGGTTCCTGACTCCGAATGACTAAAAACAACATCGGTTAACTGTAAATTACTGCCTCTCACATAACCTAAAATAGCGAGACGAGTTAACACATCTTCACGCTCGGTTATATCAATCTGCCCGCTTAACTGTAATTGACTACCATGCCACTGAAAGGTTATATCATTGTAATCACTCAGTAATTTGGCAATTTTGGCGTGCAATAATTCTGCATCTTGAGATATAAAACCGCGTTCATTTACCTCGATATGAAGATAATCTAAACCTTGCTCTGTTAACCATTGCGGTACCGAGATAGCAGCAGGATCACGCATCAAATCCATTTTGATATTGTGCTGATCTTGTATATCAATCTTGTTAACAATAATACCTGGTTGCCGATCAATTTGGCGAAGATGCTGCGCCAGTTGACTCTGTTGCCACTGGCTATATAAACCTTTTCCAACTAACAATACGACAATGAACACCAACAACCACGCTTTCCATGGAAAACGTTTTTGACGATCAAAATGCTCTGCTTTTTGTTCCGCTAATAAACAGTCTTGTAATTGCGATTCAGCATGCTCAAATACGCTGGCATCGCCGTTAAACCGTTGCAAATCATCGGCATATAAACGGTGAATATCTTCCAGTGTGAGCTGCATTTGATCGGTTACCGATTGCGGCGCATTACCTGTCACCGCAGCAACCACTAATGCCATCGGACCGGGTTTAATCAACAAGGTAAAATTGTCGGTACTGATTTTTTGCAGTTGCTCTTCCTGCCCCTCTTCGCCGGGGGCAAAAGAGTCACTGACAAAATCATTGATGGCACCTAACATGGAGGAAATTAAATCTGCGTCACCGCGACTATGTTGATGATAATCAACCGACTTGAGCAACAACCCGGTTTTACGATGAATAAGCAGTAAATGCTCAACCCGATAAATAAACGTTTGCGAGGCAACATATTGAGCAAAACTGACCCCGGCTTGCCAAGCTTTAAACCGCCATTTAAGCCCACGCACGGTCAAACTATTTTCCAGTAATTGGTTGGTTTTCTCGATAAAGTCGGTCAAAAAAGCTGATACCGCCTTACGCACCAGACTCCCTACCAGAGGATATAAATATCCCACCAACTTCTCACTATGGCTTGATACGGACTTCTCAACGGAATGCTCCACAATAGGCTGCAGTACTTTATTAATACTCCCGTCCTGCTTTTGTCTGTCATGCAGCGCTTCGGCCACCACATCAGCCACCAGTTCACGTGCCTGATGTCGAATCGTTTCGGTCACTAATTGACGATCATTGCCGAGAATTAATTCCCGTAAATGCTCTAGCTGTTGTTTATCCTGCTCATCATGTTCATTTGCAGACGACTGACTCATTACTGGGGATCATCTTCCAAATTAGTCGCCATGGTGGCCAGTAACTTAGCCAAGGTTTTACGATCGGTTTTAGACGAACTTAAATCCGCAGACACCTGTTCTAACTGGGCTTTCAGTACCGCTAACTGCTTATTAAAATGAGATGATAACGCTTGTGTTTCCTGCTCCAGAGCATGATTTAACTCTTGTAGCTGTTTATCGGTGCCCAGTGCAAACGTATCCTGTTCAGCAGCCAGACTATCGAGTTCCTTGTGGACGATATCGTCCTTGTCATCATGTTGCTTATCCACATATTGAATGCGGTCTTCCAACTCAGACAGGGATTGATCCATTTCAGCATGCATTTTTTGTAATTTATCTGAGAATTCACTATGCAAAGCCGACAACCCTTTATCGAGTGAGGCTTGCAATTGCGCTAACTGGACTTCCAATGCTCTTTGTGCATCACCAAAAACAATTTGACGCAGCTGATTTAATTCATCGCTAGGCGACACTGAACTGGGCTTGGATAACGTGGTTGATTTTTTATCAGACATAAAGCAATCCCTTTAGCGTTATTATATTTTGCACATTTGACTAAAGTTTAGTCAGTTCCTGCTAATAGTCTTGTTTTTACTGCTTTTTTCGTTACTGGTCAATTAATCAACAATAGTTTAGAAGTTTACATAGTATTCTATGCACAGCTTTTTATATGCCGCCGAATATTTTCCATCTTCAGTATGAATAATGAGTTCCTCACACTTTTGCTCACCGCTCTGAAATGAAAACTGCAAGGCGGTGCGAATCACTGGCTTTTCTGCCTTGGAACGAATCGATAATTGCTGACTAACATATAAACCTTGCTCAGTGGCATAGTTGATGACTTCATCGCTGAACTGGGTGGGAATAATGCAGGCAAAACGCCCGTGGCGATTTAACAATCTGGCACTATGTTGAATTAATTGTGCGTAGGTTAGCTGTTGATGATGCCGAGCGGTTTGTCGAGCGGCGTCGAAGGACTGTCCCGCCGGGAAATAGGGAGGGTTAGAAACAATTAAATCAAATTTTTCTGCTTCACGATGAACCTGATACTGCTGTAACGACTGGTTAGCAAAATGTAATTTGTTTGCCCAAGGGCTATTCGCTGCATTTTTTTCAGCTTGCGTCATTGCGCCAGAGTCAATATCAATACCAACAATATGACTGTTCTGGACACTTTTTTGAGCCAACATAATTGCCAGTAAACCGCTGCCAGTGCCAATATCCAGAATACGCTGATGCGTTGCTTTAGTCTCCAGCCAACTGCCCAAAATGATGCTATCGGTGCCGACTTTCATGGCGACCTGTTCATGTTCAATAAAGAACTGCTTAAATTGAAACCCTGAGACTTTATTCATTTACCTGTACAATCAAAGAAAACATCAAGACGCACTATAAATGAAAAAGCCGTTACTTAAACATCACAAAGCACTGTTTGTCATGCTGATATTAGTTTGTGCTTATCTGTTTTTTGACACTCCCGTAGGCAAACCCGGGCAAATGTATGCTGCCGTGATCAGCACCAATAACAGCACGTCTCCTCCCACCACCACTTTTGCGCTGCAAAATGGTATAGAAGTCACTTTTGATAATGTCCAATTTAAGCAAGGACAGAAAATTAAATTGTGGGTCAAGCAAACCCGCTTTTCACGCCAACGTACTTTTTCACTCACCCCTGAATTTTCTGTTTACACAAAAGCTAAAGAGTCGTTTTAGTAGAAGTCTTGATCGTCGCAATGTATCCGGTTACAAAAAAAATCCATTTATTCAACTCATCCGGGCAATAAATGCGAACAACATCCTTGTAAATTTTTTGTTAAAATAACTGGTAATTTATTAGCCAATAATTTACATTCCTTTGTTACTGGTACATAAATCAAACATTTCGAAGACAAAGACAGACACGTTAAATACGTTCTTTCTACCTATTTATTCCTGAATATCGCTTAATTTTGTCATTCAGATTTAATAGGAAAACAAATGTAACCGGTAACATTAAAACCATCCAACATGAGCTGATGGCTTAACAAAGGGTGGATACAATGCAAAGGGCATTCCGGGACAGAACAATACGAGGACAACAATTTATGCTGAAAAAGACAGGTTTAAATACCCGAATAAAAGCCACGGCTTTCGCCGTAGGCTGTGCATTACTCAGCCCAATCGGTGTAGCACAAGATGTTACCCCAGATGAAACCGAAGACTTATTGAATAATAATAATAATGCAGTCGAGAAAACCGGTGATTCGGTGGAAGTAATTGAAGTCAAAGGGATACGTGGCTCGCAAGCCGCCGCCATTGATTTAAAAAGAGAGTTTTCCAATATTGTTGACTCCATTGTCGCTGAAGATATAGGTAAGTTGCCGGATGCGACCATTGCCGATTCATTGTCCCGAATTTCCGGTGTACAAGTACAGCGGGAAGCCAACGAAGCCACCTCACTAAATATTCGCGGTATGCCTCAGGTGCTAACCACATTAAATGGTGAACAATTTCTTAGCCCTTGGACCATTACCGATGTCGGTGCCAATTACGGTGACATTCCTGCCAGTATGATTACTGGTGTGGATGTATATAAATCCATCAGCGCTAAGGCCTTGTCTGGCGGTATTTCCGGTCTGGTCGATTTAAAAACCGCTAAACCGCTGTATCTAAAAGATGGCTGGACAGGCAATATTCGCCTAGAAGGTTCACAGGGTGATATGACCGATGAGAAGGTCAATAGTGATGGCACTATATCGCCTCGTATCGATCACAATATTAATGTATTTATTGGCTATAACCATGACAATAAATTTGGTTTTACCGCCGGTTTGTTCGACTCAGAATCCAATGCTGCCAATTATCAGATTTGGGATGATAACCGATTAGCTTTCCTCGATTCTCAAGGTGGTTTACCAAGCGACCCACTTGACTTAGATAACGATGGCGATTTGGTCAATGACTGGTATTTGGTACCAGCTAACTTTGGTGTACGTAGCAACTTTATGGAGAGAAAGCGTAAAGGTGGTGCATTCAGTATCCAAGCTAAGTTATCCGATAACTTTACTATCAGCGGTGATGTGTTTTATACCAAAATGGATCAATATGATCGTGGCGTTAATATCAACTTTAATGCTGCATCCAGCATTGATTCGGTTTCAGTCAATAATGGCCCACAAGAACCGGAAAACTTATATAACGTCCTCGTTAAAGAAGGCACGATTGTCGGTGAAGGTAGCGATATAAGTTATGTAGATGATAATGGCAATACCCAGACCAAAAGCTTACACACCTTGCAAGTGGCACATATAAATTCGCGAGAATTCCTAACCACATCGAGTTCCAATATTAATCACACAGCGGCATTAAACACCAATGTCCAGTTGGATTATTCCAACCATGACAATCTCGAAGCATCAATACGTTATGTATATGCCCATGCCGAGAAACAATATCGCACTGCCAACTTGCAACAAGGTACCCCCGCTTGGTTATGGGTAGATGAAGATGGTATTAATGGGCGCGATCCGTTCACTGTTTATGATGTCACCATTGATTATCGTGGTGATGTGCCTACCTTTGCCTACGATCCGATTGCTAATGATCTTTCCTCGGCGGGTAAATTAAGAAAATATCAGGCGGCTGGTGATGGTACCGATACCGATGCCGATCTAGATGTACTGCGTGCTGATGCGACTTATTTTCTCGATTCTGATTCATTTGTACAATCGATGAACTTTGGCCTACGCCGTGGTGTTCGCAAAGCAGATCACACCAAGTTCTTCTACGCTATGCCAACTGGGCGTTACTCTGTTTATGATGACGCAACCGTTCCCGTAGACAAACGCTATAAATTACTTCCCGGTAATGAAGTGTGGCAAAAATACCCCGAATGGCGTGACTTCTACTATGAAAAAGAAGAGGCCGGATTACGTAATTCCGGTGATTATCTGGACAATGGTTTTACTCCTCGTGACACCTCGATATTTACTGACTTTGGTCCGATAAAAGGTTTCGAAAATGGCGTATCATCATTGGACCCAAACAGTTGGGATAGTCCGCTGGAATTCTTAAATACACTCTACCCCGGCACAAAAACTATTGAAGATCCCGGTTTTACTTATGCGGTAAAAGAAACTTCTACATCCGCTTTCTTTCAGGCTAATTTTGCCGATGATAACAAGTTCTTCGGGATCCCGATTGAAGGTGATATAGGGGTGCGGGTGGTTAAAACAGAGCGTGAAATTACCAAAGCAGTGATCCCGGCAGTACTGGATCGAAATAATTCGGTGGGCTCAGGTTCACAACCTTGGCAAAAAATTCCCTTTGTTTCTACCACAGAAACGATTGATACCTCATTCACTGATGTATTGCCGTCACTTAACCTCAATTTTTTCCCGACCGATGACGTGATATTGCGTTTAGGTGCATCGAAAAATATGACCCGTAACAATCTGGAAAACCTCGGTTCCAGCCTTGTACTCTGGTATCAGCAATGTACCAAAACGGGCTCAGACGGATTACCCGTCAAAGTTCGTGACGGTAGCGGTCAATTGCGCGATGCCCAAGTAGGTTGTGCCGGTGGTGGTGATGATCGTGGTAATCCGAATATGAAACCTTGGCGCGCCACGGTGTATAACAGTTCCGCCGAATGGTACTTCGCTGAAAACTCAATTTTAGGTGTTGGCGTATTCCTGATCGATGTTGAAACAGCAGTAGCACAATATCAAGAGCAGCGTAACTTTGCCGATGCTGATGGCATTAATCGTGGACGTATGGTCAATGTGTGGACCACCGGTAATGTGGGTGCTTCGGATCTGACCGGTTTCGAGATTGGTTACAAACAACCCTTCACTTTCTTCGAAAATCCATTCCTTAGCTCATTAGGTTTTGAGTTTAACTACACCTACTCCGACAGTGAATCACCGGATTTAGATGTCGAAGGTAATGCCTTACCGCTACCTTCAAACTCCAAACATCAGTCCAATACTATTTTATGGTACGACAAAGATGGCCTGAATATGCGGATTGCCTATAACTGGCGAAGTGAAGAATATATCGGTCGAGTCGGACTTAATACCAATGGTGTACCGCTCAATTTAGGTAATTGGGCAGAACCTACCGGTTATCTGGATGCACAGATTAATTATTGGGTTAACGATCATCTCAGCTTTTCATTAAGTGGCACTAATTTGACCTCGCAAGATCGGAAAAGTTATGGCCAATACGAAGACCAATTTCAATCACTATGGGTACAGGAAAGACGCTACACCTTGGGCATATCGCTGAGCTTGTAATCGTCTCTTAACCCTTTTTAAACGTGCGCTACCAATAGTCGTACAGTGAGATTTATATGAAAAAATTGAATAAATGGAGTTCAACAATGACACTACGTTTAGGTTATCTGCCCATCATTTTGGCCACTATGTTAGTCCAGGGCTGTGGTGGCGATTTACTGGATAAAAACGCGGATATTGACACTTTAGTGCCCGATCCTCCCGTCGAGTTACCGAATAGACCTTCACCGCCGGAAGATGCATTAGTCATCACCACCAGCAGCAATGAAATTTACGATGCTTCAACTGATCCAATTCTGTTACGGGGTATTAACTTACAGTATGGCGATAATCCGGATATTCGACTGGCCGGGATTGCGGCGATAAAAGAAACCGGCTCTAACGTGGTCCGGTTACAACTAAGAGCTAACACCACGGCCGAACAACTTCGCGCAGCACTGGATGAAATCGTCGCCCAAGGCATGATAGCTATGCCTATGCTTTGGGAAGGCGAAGGTGAAATCACCTGTACCGAAAGCAATGAGTTTATCAATAAATACACCCAAGAATTATGGTTTGATAAATGGATTGATGTGCTGGTGGAAGCCAAATACCAGCCCTATTTAATGATTAATATTGCCAACGAATGGGGCCCAACCGGTATCTGGGATGCCAACAGTGTGGGCTATTCAGAATATATCGATACTTATAAATCGATCATCCGCGAATTTCGTGAAATCGGTTTTAAAGTCCCTTTAGTGATTGATGCTCCCGGCTGTGGCCAAGATTACAATGCGTTCTTAGCTGACCGTGGGCTTGAATTGCAAGCTGCCGACACAGAATCAAATATTGTGCTGTCAGTACATGCTTATCATGCCCAATGGAATTCCAGCAATAAAATTGTTGCCGCTACCGATGCCATGTCGAAAACCGGTGTGCCTTTTATTGTGGGTGAATTTGGTGGCTCTATGGCATTTGGCCCCGCATCCATTGATCACACCGATTTGATCAATAAAGGCGTTGGTGATCAGGCCATGGTATTAAGCTTCCCGTGGACAGGTGAGTCAGATAAAGCCGCATATCAATATGAACTGGCTGAAGCCCTTGACTTACAAGGCTCTAATGTCAGTGCCGATGTATATATTCCGGCTCGTTATGTGGAAAATGCCAAACTCGGCGTACAAATGTATTTGCGCGATGGTGGCGATCATTACGCCAGTTTAGGTTTCCTACAAGCTAACGATACCGATTTAAAAGGTAATGCCTGGACCAATCTTAGTTTTGCCATTCAAAGTACCGCTGATTTAGCCGGTTATGTAGAAGACGGCTTTAATTTAGGTGACGTGAAAAAAATTGGCTTTGAAGTATCTGCTAATGGTAAACCTACTAATATCGAAGGAGACATTAAGTTTGATAATATCAAGATAGAGGCCGGCGGTGCAGTACCTGCTATGTATCAAGCTGATTTTATTGGCGAAACCCAAGGTTGGGGCAAAGACTGGACTGCTGGTACCGTTGTCTCATCCGATGCTGACAATTTAATTATCACCCAAGACTGGTCTGCCAGCGATCAATTTGCTGTTTTTGTGGGTGGTGCCAATACCGGTATCGATACCAGCCAGCCGTTAACTATTAAATTAAAAATGTTCGTACCTGAAGAGTATGCCAGTGAAACGGATTTGTATTTCAAAGTGTACGTTAACCATGGTGACTCATGGGCATGGGGACAAACCAATGACGCCAGTATAGATGATGTCACCCCCGGTGAATGGACTGAGGTGGTATTCGACAATGTTGATTGGAGTACCTTTGGGGCATTACAAAAATTTGGTATCCAGTTTGGCGGCGTCAGTGCCGGTAAATCAGAACCGATATTAATCGATTCCATTACAGTCACTGGCCCAGACTCTGGTGAAAATGCAGGCAGCCCTCCTACCTACTATGCCAAATTTGATGCTGATGCAGAAAATTGGGGCCAATATTGGGGCGGAACCAGCACCGTAACGGCCGATGCAGCTGGCTCATTGGTAATTACCCCTGACTGGATATCCGAAGGTAAAGTAGGTTTTGGTATTGCCGGTAGCCTGACCAATATTAATCCCTCGGTACCGGTCAGTTTAAAAGCCAAAGTCTTTATTCCTGCCTCTTATGCGGATGAGAGTGGACTTTACTTCAAGTTTTTTGTCCAAGATCAGGGCTGGAGTTGGTTTGCCGCCCAAGACTTAACTATCGCTGATTTTACTCCTGGTCAATGGACTGAAGTGACGGTCGATAATGTAGATTTATCCTCCCAAGTTGCTCCTTTCCAACGCTTTGGGGTTGAAATGGGTGGTGTGGTCATGACTGAAAACACCGATCCCATTCTGATTGACTATGTGGCCGTACTAGCCGATGGAGAATCTATCGATGCTGGCGGTGTGATGGGATTAGTCACGGATTACGAGCAAGACTTTATTGGTGAACTAGGTGGCTGGGAACGGGATCCATGGGAAGATACCACCGGTGCTATCTCGGTCGACGGTTCTAATCTGGTACTCAGCCAACAATGGGCGACTAAAGATCAATTAGGCTTATATGTGAATGGCGGCACAGCCAGTTTAGATACCAGCACACCGGTTACCATCAGTGCTCGAGTCTTTGTGCCAGCCTCTTATTCGGATGCCACCGACTTATTCTTCCGTTTTTACGTACAACACGGTGATGACTGGTCAGGCTGGGATACCACCGAAGATAAAACTCTGGCTGACTTTACCTTAGGTGACTGGACAGTCATCACCTTTGAAGATGTAGATTTCAGCATGGTACAAACCCTGCAACGCTTGGGGATGCAAGTCGGTGGTGTGGGTAACAATAAGAACGATCCTATTTTGGTTGATTACGTCAAGGTTGAAAAAGTGGGATTGGTACCTCTGGAACTGGAAACCCTGTTTAACATGGGATTCAATGATCCGGCTGATGTAGATGCTTGGGCATTAGACTATGCAGAGGGCGGCTTTAATGCTGAAGTACTCAGCGAGGCAAAAAATCATGCTTATGGCGTGGTACCCTTCGGCTGGATTGCTTGGTCATGGAAAGGCAATGGCGGTGATGCCGTGGTGCTGGATATGTCTACCTCTGAAGATAGTGTTGAACTGACCACTAGAGGAAACGAGATCATCAATGGCCCGAACGGGATTAAATCCTCTTCAGAGCCAGCAGGGTTTGGCCAATAATTGACCATATAAAACAAATACAAGCCGGGTCACTCACCCGGCTTTTTTATTGTGATGAAAAGAAATGACCCGATAGCCGGGTTTGGTATAGGATTACCCGGTATTATTTTTCGCCTTCTCTTTAGCCATTTACAGGTAAACCATGTCACTGATTGATTTTTCCGAAATTACCACCGCCCTTCAACGCATTCAACCCTACGCCAGCCAAACGCCGATTTTTCAGTCCCGCATGCTCAATAGCTGGTTGGGGCATGAAGTGTACTTTAAAGCAGAATGCTTACAGCGCAGTGGGGCATTCAAGTTTCGTGGCGCAATCAATACGTTGGCATGGTTGCAAGAGCAGGGAAAGTTACCTAAAAAAGTGGTGGCGAACAGTTCAGGTAACCATGCTCAGGCAATCGCACTGGCGGCTAATTTATTTAACATAGACGCACAAATATTTGCGGCTCAGAATGTTTCAGCGGTCAAAGCGGCAGCGACCGAATACTATGGGGCCGAACTGACGCTTTGTGCAACCCGTGCGTTGGCCGATCAGCAAGTTAAACAGGCAGCCGAGCAGCAAGACATATATTGGATCCCGCCGTTTGACCATCCACAGGTTATCGCAGGACAAGGTACCGTTGCCGTTGAAGCCTTACGACAAGTTGAAGGGATCAATGGTATCTTCGCTCCTTGTGGTGGTGGTGGCTTATTATCGGGTACATTGATCGCTACGCGGGAATTGGCACCCCAAGCGGAAGTAATTGGCGTGGAGCCGTTAGCTGGCAACGATGCGATGCAATCGTTACAAAACGGTAAGATATTCCGTTTTGACCAATCCCCGCAAACGTTAGCTGACGGTGCCGCGACATTAGCCATCAGCGAGTTAACCTTTGAACATTTACAACAACTTGATGATTTTTATACCGTCGAGGAAGCACAAATCGCCTACTGGACCCAATGGCTACAGCATTTACTCAAACTGCATGTAGAACCCACTAGTGCCATGTGCATGGCCGCTGTTGTGGCATGGCTTCAGCAACAGTCCTCACCACAAAAAGTCATGGTGGTCCTGTCTGGCGGTAATATTGATCAGCAAAAAATGCAGGCGCTGTGGCAACAGGATTATCTGCAACAAATGCCAATAATTGTGGATTAATCAGGATACTGGTGGCTTCAATTAATCGCATTGAAGCCATGAACGCGTGATCAAACAATTAACCAATCAGTTCATCCAGCTTATGCCGGTTACTTCGAGATAACGTTAGTTGCTCACCGTTTTTCAGGATCACCGTATAATCGCCTTTTTCGTTCGGCCTTAACTCACTGACAAAAGAGCGTCTGACAATAGATGAACGATGAATTCGAATGAAATGCTGCGGATCCAGCTGGCTTTCCAGTGTCGTTAAGGTTTCACGATGTAAAATAGTTTTGCCTTCATGCAGATGAATTTCAGCATAGTTACCCGCTCCAACAATATAATCCACATCACAGACATCAATTAAGCGGATACGCCCCGGATCTTTAACCACCAGTCGGGATTTAAAACGGCAACTTTGCTCTTCCATCATATGTTGAACAATTTCGCCTACCTGCTGGTAGTTCACCGTATTAACTTCATTCAATTTGGATCTGGCTTTATTCAACGCAGTGTAAAAGCGTTCATCATCGTAGGGTTTTAACAGATAATCGATGGCATTAAACTCAAATGCAGTAATGGCATATTGATCATAGGCAGTCACAAAAACAATCACACATTGGTCAGCAATTTTTTGTGCCAGTTCGATACCGGTCTGGCCGGGCATCTGTATATCCAGAAAGACAATATCAGGCTGATGCTGATTAAACACTTCCAATGCCTGATTGCCATCACTGGCTTCCAGTACCAAACCAATATCTTGCTGTTGTTTTAATAATAATAAAATGGTTTGCCGTGCCAAGGCTTCATCATCGACGACCATCACTTTAATCATCAGTTGCTCCGAGTGGAATACTGAGTGAAGTCTCAAAATATCCGTCTTCCAGTGCCTTCAACTCCAACTTGTAATTGTCCGGGTATAGCTTGTCGAGCCGCTCCCGACAATTTTTTAAACCAATACCGAAACCTTTATGTTCATCCTTTTCCGGTACCTTGTTAATTAAATGCACATGTAATATTCCCGGCTCGCAATAAACTTTCAAGCTTAAAAGATTTTTGTTTGTTTCAAGTTGTGAACCGTGTTGCACGGCATTTTCCACTAGCGGTTGCAGCAACATAAACGGGATTTCGTTGTGTAGGCAGTTTTTGGAAAATTCCACTTGAGTTTCGAGTTTGTGCTCAAAGCGCATCTTTTGAATACTCAAATAACTGTTTATAAACTCCATTTCCTGCTCCAGAGTAATCATCTGGTTGCCCTGATTTTCAAGCACTTTACGTAGCATTAAACTGAGCTCACTTAACGCTTTTACTGCATCGCCTTTTTTATCCAGACGGATCAAACTGGCCACGGTATTGAGGGTATTGAATAGGAAATGCGGATTAATTTGTGATTTAAGCGACTGCAACTCAACCTGAACAAGCTGTTTGGCCAAACTCTCACTGCGCAATTGCTGGGCTCTGGATTGTTGGTAGTAGCTAAAAGTGTATCCCAAACAAACAATGGCTAAATACACCAGAACATCAATGTGCAACAAACTTAATCGCCATTGACGAAAGACTTTTTCAACATAATCCAGTGAACCATGGTATTCGATCAACCATGACAGCACGATAGTTAATAGCCAATAAATCCCCAAGAACAACAACGCGGATAACAAATTCTTACCAATAAACTGCGCCGACTTGCCTTCCCGATAACTGATACTTTTGCATGCCGCAATCACGAACGGCGCGACAACTGCCCATAACATCCACCATGGTAAATAATTAAACCAAATTCCTATCCAGTTTGCGGGACGTTCATAGGCCAGTAACTGACGGTAAGAATTATCCGTCGCCAGACAGGTCAAGACTAGCCAGAATAGAATATTGGCCAGCCAGAACTGACGTTTGGGAAGATTTTTCCAGTAATTTTTCAACTAAGACTTACTACTTTATTAACAGCGTTGGTTGATTATTTAACAATACGACGTAGCAAAGCAACTATTCCCCCCAATTCACCCCATCAAACTGACCATCTAGATACCGATAAAATAGTTTCACACAGCCAATCAGGCTAATTATTAACCATTTCAGATAATCCATTCCCCGTTTAAACCAGACATGCCCGCCATTGACCACACTAAACCCCAATCCCGCGTATTACCCGTGGAGCTTGGACTAAGCGAAGCATAATTTGGCACTGGATAACAAAGCATTATCCGTCAAAACAAAGGATCCATATAAAAAGTAGTCGTCACATCACATTCACACTGAGCAGCTTTGTTGCATCGGTATTGGGATGGAACCACTTCGTTAAGTATGGGCAAAAACTAATACAAAGTTCACAAGACCAAGATGATCTTGTTGAGCTTGGGAGACACCATATGTACACATTTAAAAGAAGTGTCACAGCTATTGCTGTGGCCGCGTCGTTAGGTCTAACCGCTCCGGTGATGGCAGATAGCGCCACCTCGAATATTGTTGGTTCTATCATGGCTAATGATTATAGCCAATATACGGTTACCGCTGCCGATCCTAAAACAGGCTACAGTCGCCAAATATCAATTGGTGACGATGGTTCATATCGCTTTGCAAAGTTGCCAACCGGCGAATATGACATCACGGTCAGTAAGAATGGTCGAGTAGTTGCGCAAGATAAGATCCGCGTATCATTGGGATCCAACGCAACGGCCAACTTCAATCTATTAACCGATACTGGCACCGAAGTTATTGAAGTTACCGGTGCTCGGGTTTCTGCTGTTGATGTATCCACCACCGATTCGGGGTTGGTTATTGGCGAACTCGAACTGGACAGAATGCCGGTAGGTAGAAGTATTACTGCCGTTTCTTTGCTGGCTCCCGGTACCATACAAGGTGATCAGGGTTTTGGCGATAACACCAATGCCTCTTTCGGTGGTGCGTCAATTGCGGAGAACTCTTGTTATATCAACGGACTGGAAGTCACTGATACTCGCCAAGGATTAGGCTGTGGATCAGTCCCCTTCGAATTTTACAAAGAATTCCAGGTTAAAACCGGTGGTTATTCAGCCCAGTTTGGCCGGACTACCGGTGGTGTCGTCAACGCGGTTACCAAAAGCGGTACCAATGAGTGGGAGTTTGCTACCACTGCAACCTGGAGTCCGGCAGGCTTACAGGAAAAAGGGTTAAAGTCTCGCGGTAACGGTGGTACCGGTAATGTATTCCGTGATGACAGTGTGACCGAAAACGACACCTTTGATTTCACCGTATCTGCGGCA
Organism: Neptunicella sp.; assembly: GCF_048268085.1. Classification (NCBI taxonomy): domain Bacteria; kingdom Pseudomonadati; phylum Pseudomonadota; class Gammaproteobacteria; order Alteromonadales; family Alteromonadaceae; genus Neptunicella; species Neptunicella sp. Next base: position 61,430 of record NZ_JBLWWF010000024.1, read on the forward strand.
GGCCCGATAATTGAAGATACGTTGTTTATCTATGCCTTAATTAACCCACGTAGCACAGAAAACAAATTCGCGGCAGATTTGAATAATGGGAATGCCTTTTATCGCGCTGATACCGAGTACCATGTTCGTGAAGCATCCGGTGGGGATAACTTGTTTTGGGCGGCTAAACTGGATTGGGATATTAGTGAAGATCATCGGTTAAGCTATTTTGCTTATTCTAACCGTAATGACACGACCGACACTATTAATGCCTACAATCCTGACACTGGCGTTATCGGAGAAGAAATCGGCGTTAATATCCGTAAACGGGGGGGCGAAGCACAAAGCTTAAGCTATACCGGTTACCTGACTGACGATTTATCCGTTTCAGCAATGGCAGGCCAAATCGAAACCCAATATGCCACCGACCCCAGTAATCTTGATTGTCCGGGAGTATCGGATTCTCGTAGTATTCCTAACCCAGTGAGTGGCTGTGGACCAGGTGGCTCGACCGGGGATAATTTCGACAAAAACACCCAGTATCGCCTGGATCTGGAATATGTATGGGGCGACCATACCCTGAAAGCTGGTTTGGATATCCAACAGCGTGAATCCACTCGTGTGACAGTGCCCGTTGGCGGTCATACCTATGATTACAGCAGTCTGGCCCCCAACTCCAGTATTCAGGGTATTCCATTTACCAATAATACCGGTGCCACCATCAATTATGTATCGGATCGAATATTTGTCGGTGGCGGAGGATTCAGTTCTGATCTGAATGCCTACTATATAGAAGACCAGTGGCAATTATTGGATAACCTGGTACTGAATATCGGATTCCGTAAAGACAAGTTTGAGGGGGAAGGTACGACCGGAAAATTACTGTTCGAATTTGATACCGATATCGCCCCACGATTGGGCTTTAGCTGGGATATTAACGGTGATGGCGACTCCAAGATTTACGGTACCTGGGGACGTTATTATTTACCTATCGCTAACAACACTATCTATCGAGCAGCGTCTGGCGTAAGTGATACCACCACTTACTATACCTTTACGGGTTCGGATGCCACCACCGGTGCGCCAACAGGTACAGCACCGATCACCGGTAATCAGGCAACATCGACCAACATCAATTCGATCCCGGCCATTCCGGAAAAAGCGATTTTCCAAACCGAAGAAGCCAATCCCTTCGCCCGGGATGAGTTAATTATCGGTTACGAGCAAGTCATAAACGATGATTGGTCTGTAGCCGTTAGCGCCACCTATCGTGAAGTCACCAGTGCGCTGGACGACTACTGTGGAGCTTACGCCTATCCTTATTGCTTAATGGTCAGTCCCGGTAAAGATGCCACGGCGTATAAGGATGGGGTGTATTACTATGGCGAAGGCGACCCTCGTAACAACTTGGACGAACATGATCCTAACGAAGATTATAGTGCCTTTGACTTAGCCGATGGTGTGGCCGATCCTGGTTCTCGCACCACCACTACCGCAGAACAAATTGGTCTACCGGAAGCCAACAATGAATATATGGCTTTACAAACCAAGTTGAATTATCGCACCGATAATTTCCGGATGAACTTTATCTACACTTGGTCACGCAGCACCGGTAACTTTGAAGGTGCGGTTAAATCGGATATTGATCAGGCCGATGCAGGGGTAACTCAGGATTTCGACTTCCCCGCTTTGATGGATGGAGCACAAGGTTATCAACCTAACGACCGTCGGCATGTATTCAAGCTATTTGGTAGTTATGATATTAACGATGACTGGACGCTGGGCTTTAATTCCAGTTTAACCAGTGGCCGTCCATTATCTACCTTTGGTCAGGGATACCCTGATGATAATCCGGATATCTACGGCAGTTACGGTGATACCTATTATATATTCACCGGTCAGTGTCCTGATACCAATGGTAATGGTGGATGTGATGTAGAAGAAAAAGTCTACAATTTCACTCCTCGCGGTTCCGCTGGCAGAACACCATGGTTATTTAATGTAGATGTGTCTGTGGCGTACAACTTTAGTGTTTCAGGTGTGGATATGAAAGCCTCATTAGATGTATTTAATGTGTTGAATAATATCGAAGTCACCTCACCCAACGAACACTATGAGCAACGTCGCAGTGAAGGTACCTACAACCAATGGTATGGCGCAGCGTATTCATGGACGGCTCCGCGCTCTGTACGTTTGGGATTCGAGGCGAGATTTTAATTAATACCTTGAGTCAATCAGAACCTTTATAGTCTGAATCCATAGTCGCCTGTTGCGAATGATGAAATCCGCAACAGGCTGCTATATTAAGATTCAATAAAGGCAAAACGAGGGACCTGTTGGCCATCCACTGTGACCATTTCACTAAACATGCTCAATGGCCTTACCCATAATTTCCCCTCCCCATATAAGGGACGATAAACCACAAGTAAGCTACCATCTTCAGAATGGGTAGCGACATCAATAACCTGATATTCATTACCCTTATAATGACGATATTTACCCGGTTGCAGATCTTTACTCAACTGTCGCCCCATCTTCTTCCTTTTCATACCCCTTGGATTCATCACGATATTCACGCGGGGTTTTATCAAAATGTTTTTTAAACACCGCATACATATATTGTAACGATGGATAACCGCAAATATTGGCGATACTGGCGGTGGTTTGGTCGGTCTGTTTAAGCAGATTACAGGCTTTTTTCAGCTTTTCATTATGGATTTCATTATGAATACTGTGTCCACGCTCTTCTTTAAAGCGATGTTCCAGATTGGAGCGGGAAATTCCCACATAATCAAGCACCTGATCCACTTTTATTCCCCGACACGCATTTTGGCGGATAAAGTGCATGGCCTGCATGACATGAGGATCTTTAATCGCCTTAAAATCAGTGGATTGACGTTCAGCAACACCCGCGGGCGGGATCAGAATCGGCTTTTGCGCTCCTTTACGGCCATTTAAAATCTTGTGTAACTGCTTGGCGGCCTGGAAGCCCATTTCAAAACAGCCTTGGGTTACCGAGCTTAAACTGACTCGGCTTAAGAAACGGGCAATATCATCATCATCAATACCGATGACCGAGATTTTTTCCGGGATTAACATACCAATATGATCACAGACTTGCAGTAAATGGCGAGCACGGGCATCGGTTACTGCCACAATTCCAATCGGAGTGGGTAATGATTGTAACCAATCTGCCAGACGCCGAATACTATACTGCCAGGTTTCCGGGCGCACCGAATGACCGCGATAAACATGGCATTCGTAGCCTTCGGCTTCAGTGATATTAACCATGGCACTTTCACGCTCTTGTGCCCAACGCTGGGACTCATCGATAGGCGCACCATAAAAAGCAAACTGCTCAATCCCTTTTTGGCGTAAATGTTGATATGCCTCGTTGATTAACGCATGGTTATCGGTAGCGACATAAGGCACATCCGGATAATCCTTAGGATCGCTGTATGAGCCTCCTACCCCCACTACCGGTACTTTAGTTTTTAATAGCGCGGCTTGAATTTCAGGGTTATCAAAGTCAGCAATAATGCCATCCCCGCCCCAGTCGTCCAGATGTTCCAGACGCGCCATAAAATCTTCTTCCAAATACAGATCCCAGTCTGCCTTGGATATTTGTAAGTAATTACCAATCCCTTCGATAACATTACGGTCATAAACTTTGCTGGCATTGAATAAAAGCGTAATACTGTGTTTTTTCTCAAACATGTCGTCACCGATAATTAAGCACTCGAATGTTAATATTCTGTGACCTAATCAAAAACAATTCAACGTATTTTCATAATAAAGTTTATGTTTTTTTGTATAGACAAGAAAACTATGAACTTTATCATGTTGCCCACAGTAGATAATCCACAAAACTTATATCAAATTTCGTAATTGCTCCAAATGCGCCTAACAACAAGCATTAGAGTTTTGCAATTGATCACTATTTTAGGAGTTTGCCATGTATATCGGCATTGATTTAGGCACATCTGGCGTTAAAACCATTCTAATGAATGACGATGGCGACATTCTGGCAACCACCACATGTAAACTAAATGTTAGCATTCCAAAACCACTATGGTCTGAGCAAGATCCACTGCATTGGTGGCAAGGTACCATTGATTGTCTCGATCAACTTAGCCAACAACAGGATCTGTCTTCGGTAACCGCTATTGGCTTAGCCGGTCAAATGCATGGCGCGACCTTACTGGATGCCAGCGATAACATATTGCGCCCGGCTATTTTATGGAACGACGGGCGCAGCGAACAGCAGTGTCAGCAAATTGAAGCCAGCGTGAGTGAATCCAAACAAATTACCGGAAATCTGGTTATGCCCGGTTTTACCGCTCCCAAATTGCTGTGGGTAAAACAACACGAGCCAGAGATTTTTGACAAGATCAGTAAAGTATTACTGCCTAAAGATTATTTACGCCTGCGCCTGACCGGTGATTACGCCTCGGATATGTCCGATTCCGCGGGAACCAGCTGGCTGGATGTGGGCAAACGTGAATGGAACAGTCAAATGTTAGCCGCGACAGGGTTAACCATAGAGCAAATGCCCACATTATATGAAGGGTCGGAGATAACCGGTTATCTGTTGCCTGAACTGGCACAAAAATGGGGCATGCAAAAAGTCGCTGTCGTGGCTGGTGGCGGTGATAACGCGGCAGGTGCCGTTGGTGTGGGTATCGTGAATCCCGGACAAGCCATGCTGTCTTTAGGAACCTCTGGTGTCTATTTTGCCGTCAGTGACGGCTACAAAAGTAACCCCGAATCAGCGGTACACAGCTTCTGCCATGCCCTACCTGATAGCTGGCATTTAATGTCTGTCGTACTCAGTGCGGCCAGCTGCCTGGACTGGTTTGCCAATAACAGTGGTATCACCGATGTCGGGCAGTTATTAGCCGACGTGGAACACAATACCCGTATTGATGATCCGACCGTGCCGTATTTTTTACCGTATTTAACCGGAGAACGCACGCCGCATAATAATCCCAATGCCACTGCCAGTTTTTTTGGCATGACCTCGGCAACCAACAAAACCCAGTTGGGACAAGCCGTATTGCAAGGGGTAACCATGGCGTTGGCAGAAGGAATGGATGCTTTACATGCCGCTGGTTTGCAACCCGATGATATTAGCCTGATTGGCGGCGGTGCGCGCAGCGCTTATTGGCGCCAGTTACTGGCCGATGCGTTAGGCAAACCGGTTAGCTACCGTCAAGGTGGTGAAGTTGGCCCCGCATTAGGAGCGGCAAGATTAGCCCAATTGGCCATGAATCCGGGTACATCCATTGCGGACATATGTCCGATCCCTAAGCTGGTGGAATCCCATCAGCCAAACCCGCAATTGGCTGATTATTACCAGCAGCGTAGAAATACATTTAAGCAGTTGTACAAACAGACTGAAGGCCTGTTTAGACAGTAGAAAAACCGCGTTGTGCAAACGCAAAAAAGGAAAAAGCGAGTCAAAATCCGTAATTGTGACTCAGGGCAACTAAGCCCAGAATCACCACACTTTTTAAGTACCCGTATAGCGGGTTAATAATGCCCGGAGCATCTTATGTCAGATTTTTTTAAAAATGTGGATAAAATCCAATACGAAGGATCCAATTCCACCAACCCATTAGCATTTAAACACTACAATCCAGAAGAGAAAGTTCTGGGTAAAACCATGCGTGAGCATTTGCGCTTTGCCGCTTGTTACTGGCACAACTTCTGTTGGGATGGTGCCGATGTATTCGGTGCTGGTACTTATGGACGCCCTTGGTTAAAAGCAGGCGATCCCATGCAGCGTGCACTTGAAAAGGCTAATGTTGCTTTTGAATTCTTCGATAAAATCAACGTTCCTTTTTATACCTTCCATGATATTGATGTATCTCCAGAAGGCAGTTCAATTAAGGAATATGTTAACAACCTGGCTAAAATGACCGACGTGCTGGCGCAAAAACAGCAAGAAACCGGTGTTGAATTGTTATGGGGCACAGCAAACGCATTCAGTAATCCACGTTATATGTCTGGTGCATCAACTAATCCTAATCCAGAGATCTTCAGCTACGCTGCAACACAAGTGTTCAACGCCATGAACGCCACTAAGAAACTGGGCGGTGCCAACTACGTATTATGGGGTGGTCGTGAAGGTTACGAAACTCTGTTAAATACGGATCTTAAGCGTGAGCGTGAGCAATTTGGGCGCTTTATGCAAATGGTCGTTGAGCATAAATATAAAATCGGTTTTGACGGTTTATTGCTTATCGAACCTAAGCCACAAGAGCCAACTAAGCATCAGTACGACTACGATACCGCAACCGTTTATGGTTTCTTAAAAGAATTCGGTATCGAGAAAGAGTTTGCGGTAAATATCGAAGCAAACCACGCTACCTTATCTGGCCATTCTTTCCATCACGAAATCGCCACCGCATTTGCCTTAGGCATTTTCGGCTCAATCGATGCTAACCGTGGTGATGCGCAATTAGGTTGGGATACTGACCAATTCCCTAACAGCGTTGAAGAAATGACGTTGATTTGCTACGAAATCCTTAAAAATGGCGGTTACACCACCGGTGGTTTCAACTTTGACACCAAGCTACGTCGTCAAAGTATCGATGCAGAAGACTTGTTCCACGGCCACATTGGCGGTATGGATACTTGTGCATTGGGTCTTAAGAAAGCCGCTGAAATCATTGAAAATGACTTTATCGCCAAAGGTAAAGACAAGCGTTATGCCGGTTGGGATGCGGAACTGGGTAAAGCGATTCTGGAAGGCAAATACAGCCTTGAATCCTTGGCCAAACACGCCACCGATAACGACTTTGCGCCCAAGCATGTTTCCGGTCAGCAAGAATTGCTGGAAAATCAGGTTAACAATGTGCTTTTTAAATAAGGCATAGGTTTAAGTCAACCTTAATCCAAAGTCAAAACGACAAAGGC
>NZ_JBLWWF010000025.1:0-58508 GCF_048268085.1 Neptunicella sp.
TCAGTCAAGAAGCCGCCGCCAAGCTGTTTGCCAATGCACCGATGAGTCTGGAACAAATTTATCAGGAACTGGAAGCAGATAAATCCCCTGTCGGGTTCGATTTACCGGTTAGTGTCGAAATGAGTAAAACCAGTACTCACAAACTGATTACTAGCCCCAATGTAGCAGGCGTCTTGGTGGGTAGCGATCCTGAGTTGAAAAACGAGTTTGTTGTTTATAGCGCTCACTCGGATCATCTCGGTATTGCCAAATCGGTGGCGAAGGACAAAATCAATAATGGCGCAATGGATAACGCCACCGGTACTGCCATGCTAATCGAAACGGCTCGAATGATCAGTGAAGGTCCTACTCCGAAACGCTCAATATTATTCTTGGCGGTGACCGGTGAAGAAAAAGGCTTATTGGGTGCCGATTATTTTGCTCACAATCCTACACTGCCAATTGACAATATCGTCGCGGACGTCAATCTGGATATGCCGGTATTAACTTATGAATTCAGTGACATCATTGCTTTTGGTGCCAATCATAGTGACCTGCAAAAAACCGTTAGTGAAGCGGCACAGAAAGCCAATTTGACCTTAAGCCCAGACCCCATGCCAGAACAAGCCATCTTTACCCGTTCCGATCACTATGCCTTCGTTAAGCAAGGTGTGCCTTCGGTGTTTGTGGTTCCCGGCTGGACCTCAACCGATCCTAACGTTGATGGCGGCAAACTGTTTGCTCAATTCTTACATACCAACTATCACAAACCGTCCGATGATATGAATCAGGACTTTAATTGGAAAGCAGCGAAAAAGTTTGCCGAGGTAAATGCGCAGATTGGTCTAAGTATCGCCAATCAAATCGAGCGCCCTAAATGGAATGAAGGTGATTTCTTTGGGAAGACCTTTGGTAGAAAAAACTAGCCTACCAACCGGTATATATATGCAAACAAAAACGCGGCTAATGCCGCGTTTTTTATGATTCAATAATTAAGCAAAAATGTACATCAGGCAAAAAACTGGTTTTTAATAAACTTCCATTGCTCACTAAAACCTTCTGTTGGCCGTTTGGTAAACTCACTGCGTACAAACTGATTAATACGTCCATCCGCGAAGCACACCAAGATATTGGCCACATGACTTTCATCGGTGCCTAAGGTTTTGCCTTCCCGCAGTTTTCGCTCACGCAATACCTGCCGTAACTGAGTTTCTAAACGTTCGTACAATTGGGCGATACGGGCCCGCAATCTTTCCTGCTCACCCATCAGTGCATCACCATTTAAAATACGAGTGATCCCGGGATTTTTTTCTGCAAAGCCCAATAATAATTGCAGAATTAGTTGGCAGCGGACGGTGGTTTCTTTTTCTTCATCCAGAATCTTATTAATCCGCGAAAACAAGGTTTCTTCGATAAACTCGATTAACCCTTCAAACATCCGCGCTTTGCTGGGAAAGTGACGATATAGCGCAGCCTCGGATACACCGACTTCAGCGGCTAACTTAGCCGTAGTGATCCGTTGTCCCGGATTGGTTTCCAACATACTGGCTAGAGATTGTAGGATTTGCGCACGTCGGTTAGAGCGTTTTTGAACAGCCATGGGATATCCTTATTATTGACGACCCGACGAGCCAAAGCCGCCTTGCCCACGTTCACTTTCTGAAAATTCATTTACCACGTTAAAGCTAGCTTGAATCACCGGCAGTATCACTAACTGGGCAATACGATCACCGGGTTCAATATTGAAGCTTTGTTGGCCACGGTTCCACATTGATACCATTAACGGCCCTTGATAATCAGAATCGATCAATCCGACCAAATTACCTAACACGATACCGTGTTTATGCCCCAAGCCGGAACGCGGCAAAATGGTAGCGCATAAGCCAGGATCGGCAATATGGATAGATAATCCGGTGGGGATTAAATGGGTTTCACCAGGCTCGATAGTTAAGGTGTTATCCAGACATGCGCGTAAATCTAATCCGGCTGAACCGGGAGTGGCATATTCTGGCAATGGAAAGGTGGTACCCATTCTCGGGTCGAGTATTTTAAGATCGATTTTATGCATTGTTATAATGTTGATTCAGTAAAGTAAGTAATTGGCATGCCAAATTATATTTATCATTTTTTGGCAAACGTTGTTCCCCATCGGGCCAATATATCGTTAAGGCATTGTGATTACTATTAAACCCGATACTTTGATCAGACACATCATTGGCCGCGATCATATTCAATTTTTTTCTACGTAGTTTATCTTGCGCATACTGGCCCACATGCTGGGTTTCTGCGGCAAATCCCAACGTAAAAGGTGGATTTGGCAACGCAGCAACACTGGCAAGAATATCAGGGTTTTTAACAAAAGTAAGTGATAACTTATCATTGTCTTTCTTAATTTTTTGTGACACTTGCTCAGCCACTTTATAATCGGCTACCGCGGCACAGCCGATAAAAATATCACAGTCATTCACTTGCTGCATAACTGCCTGATACATTTGTTCGGCACTTTTGATTTGTGTTGTGTGGCAATGAATTGGAGCGGTTAACGCGGTTGGACCGGAAACAAGACTCACCTCTGCTCCCAAGTCCAATGCTGCTTGGGCTAATGCATAACCCATTTTCCCGGAACTATGATTACTAAGATAACGTACCGGATCGATGGCTTCCTGAGTCGGGCCCGCAGTAATTAAAATACGTTTACCGGCTAAAATAGGTTGGATAAAACACTGGCTGACCGCATCAACAAGTTGTTCTGGCTCCAACATACGACCGGCTCCCACATCACCACAAGCCTGCTCACCTTCAGCAGGTCCGAAAATGCGGACCTGCCGCTGGATTAATATTTGCAAATTTTGTTGGGTGGCCGTGGCGCGCCACATTTGCTGGTTCATGGCAGGGGCTACCGCGATTGGAGCGGCGGTTGCCAAACATAATGTGGATAATAAATCATCGGCTAGGCCATGAGACAACTTTGCGATCATATTGGCGGTAGCGGGAGCGATTAAGACTAAATCAGCCCATTTAGCTAATTCGATATGGCCCATTGCAGCTTCAGCGGCAGGATCGAGTAAATCGTCCGCCACCTCATAACCTGAAACCGCCTGCAAAGACAATGAACTCACAAACGCTTTACCGGATTGAGTTACCACGGTTCTGACATTGGCTCCAGCGGCTTTAAGTTTGCGCACTAAATCCGGTGTTTTATAAGCAGCGATACCGCCACAGATGCCTAACAGAATATTTTTATTGTTCAGTACACTCATTGACAAGCTCGTTGTGGCATTCGATACATTCATTCTGGATCCGAGGATGAGTAGATTAGCATAAATTAATAACAGGTCGTTAATGGCTGAATTATTGCCTTTTTGCTAACGTTATCAATACCTATTATCTCAATTGAATCGATTTATTCTTTGCATTTAAGGAAAACACAGGAATTGCTGTAGACGATTTAATCGCATGGAGTGCGCCGCATGAAAATTACTGACTGGCCCGCAGCAGAACGCCCTCGTGAAAAACTACTGGCACGGGGAGCATCTGCATTATCTGATGCAGAACTACTCGCTATCTTTCTGCGTACTGGCATTGCTGGAATGAGTGCAGTAGAACTCTCTCGTAGTTTACTTAATCAATTTGGTAGCCTTCGGGCGATGCTTGCCGCCAGGCAGTCGACATTTTGCCAACATAAAGGACTGGGACCGGCCAAATATGTTCAGCTGCAAGCCGTTGTCGAAATGTCCCGTCGTTGTTTTGCAGAACAGTTACCCAAAGGCACGGCCCTTAGCAGTGCGTCACAGACACGGGAATATTTGATCAATCAGTTGCGCGATGAACCCAACGAAGTCTTCGCCATGCTACTACTGGACAGCCAGCATCAGGTCATCGAATTCAAACCCGTATTCTACGGCACTATCGATTGTGCGGCAGTATATCCCCGAGTGTTGGTAAAACTGGCGTTAGACAAAAACGCAGCGGCAGTTATTCTGGCGCATAATCACCCGTCTGGGGTTGCCGAACCGAGTCAGGCTGATAAGCAGATAACCCAACGTATTATCGACGCCATGGCATTAATCGATATTCGTGTACTGGATCATTTTGTTATTGGTGATAGTACAGCGGTCTCCTTTGCGGAGCGGGGGTTACTGTAAACCATAAATACCTCATCAATTTGTCAATCAGGCTTATCTACAGCACTGATAAAATGGCATAATATAACGCCCAAAGCAGTTAATGGATTAAATATACAGTGATAACTCAAAAGTTGATTTTTTGTGCCTAGCCAATATAAAACATTACTTATCAATCTGGTCCACTCAAAGGAACGCTTAGCCCATTCTAGTGATAGCCTTAAGCAAGCAGGTATAGAATTCGAGCGTATTGAAGCAGTTAATGGTAACGCATTAGCCACCAATGGCTTAATTCCAAACTATAGTGCGACACTCAACAATCGCACTTACCATAAAGACCTGAACTATGGTGAAATTGGCTGTTATTTAAGCCATCGTAAAGCCTGGCAAAAAATCGTAGATGAAGGTCTCAATTTCGCGGTAATTTTGGAGGACGATTTTTCATTAACCGGAGATTTGACCAAAGCGATTGAAATTGCCAAAACAACTCATCATCAATGGGATTATATTAAACTGGCAGGTCACCGACGTACGCGCCACCCTATTCATATTCAAAATATCGACGATATGCAGTTGGTAACCTATGGAAAATTACCTTCGCAAACATGCGCCCAATTAGTAAGCTTGGCTGGAGCTAAAAAACTGCTAGCAAAATCCGAACAATTTGGTCGGCCTGTTGATGTGGACATTCAACATTGGTGGGAGGCAGATTTACAAGTCTATGGATTATTGCCTTATGCGATTACCTCAAAAGAGGCATTTGGTAGTGAAATTGATCGTATTTCTCGACGAAGAGAAACGTCCCAGCGCCCTTTCCAAAAAATCTGGCTGCAAATATTATTCAAATTAAGAAGTAACAAAGAAAACAAACGCCGGCTGGTGACATTGAAATCAATTTAAAGACCAACATTTAAAGAGGAAAAAACTTGATCTGGCGGGGTGATTACTGTATAAAATGCGCCCTCTTGTCACTAGCGTGAAATTTGTCGACGCGTGCAGATGACGTGTTGAAGCAGTATTTAAGTAATTGGAGACAATAATGTCCAGAGTATGTCAAGTAACAGGTAAGCGTCCAGCGGTAGGTAACAACCGCTCACACGCTAGAAATGCGACCCGTCGTCGTTTTCTACCAAACCTACAAAACCACCGTTTTTGGGTTGAAAGCGAAAACCGCTTTGTAAAATTGCGTCTTACCCCTAAAGGTATGCGTATTATCGATAAGAATGGCATTGATTCAGTATTAGCTGACATGCGTGCCCGCGGCGAGAAAATTTAAGGAATCCACCCATGCGTGATAAAATTAAATTACTATCTACTGCTGGTACAGGCTTTTTCTATACCACAGACAAAAACAAACGTAATATGCCTGGCAAAATGGAGATCAAAAAGTTTGATCCTAAAATTCGTCAGCACGTTTTGTTCAAGGAAGCAAAAATCAAGTAATTGACTTGCTTTTTGTCTCCCGAGAAACCCGGTTTTTTAGCCGGGTTTTTTGCGTTTAGAAATAAGCGTAAACTAGGATACGCGGAATCAAACTAGCCAAAAAGGAAAGCCAATGATTCGATTATCCAGACGTGGCTGGAATAATGTACTGATTTTTGCCACTCTATTTATGATCTTGCTATTTAGCACCTCCAATCGCATGTTGCTGCAAAATGCAGAGCAATCTCAGAGTCAATTATTATTACCTGAATCCAGCGAAATCATGGCGATCGATTACGGTACCCATAAGATTGAACGCATTGGTCGTGGATGGCGAGCCGTTCCTGGTTTGAATCTGAATGAATCCCAACTCAACAATATTAATATCCATTGGCAACAGGCCATTGGCCAACCGATCGATGGACAGCTCAGCCAACCTTACATTGTGACTATCTGGTTAGCAGGACAAGAACAAGGGGCAGTATACAAAGTCCTCCCTCAGGGTGAAGATTTACTGGTACAGCATCAACAGCAAATTTATCTGGTAAAACATCAATCCTTGTCTAGCTTTATCCCATTGGAGATCCAATAATGCCAGAGTTACCAGAAGTAGAAGTTTCCCGCTTAGGCATTAGTCCCCATATGATTGGCCATACCATCAGCCAAATTATTGTACGCCAACCCACATTGCGTTGGCCGGTTCCGCAGGAAATCCAACAAGCTTGCGGATTAACCATCAACACTATCCGCCGTCGGGCTAAATATCTTCTGATTGATACCCGTGCCGGCAGTATTATTCTGCATTTAGGTATGTCAGGTAAATTACGGGTGATTGATGCCACCACTCCATTACAAAAACATGATCACATAGATATTGTGCTTGATACCGGTGTTTGCTTGCGTTTTAACGATCCGCGCCGTTTTGGTGCCTGTTTATGGCAACCGGCAGATCAACCGCAAAATACTCTGCTGAGTCATTTAGGCCCAGAGCCTTTATCGGAAGACTTTGACCAACAACGGTTATTTGAACTGTCACGTGGTAAATCGGTTGCGGTTAAGAATTTTATTATGGATAACAAAGTCGTGGTCGGTGTAGGTAATATCTATGCCAACGAAGCCTTATTCTTTACCGGTATTGATCCACGTAAAGCCGCCGGCAAGGTCAGCAAAAAAAAGTATCACCAACTCACTGAACAAATCAAAATCGTGCTAGCAAAAGCGATCCAGCAAGGGGGAACCACCCTTAAAGATTTCGCTCAGGCCGACGGTAAACCTGGTTATTTTGCCCAGCAATTACAGGTATATGGACGTAAAGGTGAACAATGTCATCAATGTGATAGCTTGATCGAATCCATTACTATTGGTCAGCGTAACAGTTTTTATTGTCCTAACTGCCAGCGTTAATCGGCAAACTTTTCTCGCAACGCTGTTTCTATGATTGGATGACAAAAACCGCTGACATCGCCTTTATGCAAAGCAACCTCTTTCACCAGTGTGGAAGAGATAAATGCATTCTCTTCCGATGGGGTTAAAAATACACTTTCCAATTCCGGACTCAAACGACGATTCATATTAGCCAGTTGGAATTCATATTCGAAATCCGACACAGCACGCAAACCACGAATTAACACCGTTGCTTGGCACTGTTTGGCAAAGTTAACTAACAAACCGGTAAAACCAACAACCTCAACATTATCCAGATGGGCGGTCACCTGACGCGCCAGCTCAACGCGTTCTTCCAGACTAAATAACGGCTTTTTGCTGGGGTTTGAAGCTATTCCCACTGTAATATGGGCAAACATATTGGCCGCACGTTCGATTAAATCGATATGACCATTGGTAATAGGATCAAAAGTACCGGGATAAACGGCTTTGGTATGCATAGTGTTCTCGTCATTTATTTTGCGCGAAAGCTTAACGTAGCGCCGTTAAAGTTTCCAGTAACCGAGTTTTTTGCGTAATTTCAGGTTACGGATACGATTTTGGGGTTTAGGTAATAAAGGCGTTTGATCTTCATAAAAAGCGTCAACGGCATCTAATACCCTGACACTCGATTTACCATCTGTATAGGGGTGAGTTTGTTGAGCATAATCACGAATCTTAACCATTAATTCTTCCGGTTTCCCAAGCGCATATTGCATGGTTTCATGTAGCTTTTCTTTTTCTATCACATTAAGTAAATGCGGCATCGGATGTTCATTTTTGAATGTTACCACCGGTTTATCCAATAACAGGAAGTCTATAAGCATCGATGAATTGTCACCCAGCATTAAATCCGCTTCCAGCATGTAGGGAGTTAAGTCATCAGTCTCAATAAAGGTTAGGTTGTCGTGTTGGATAGCCTTATAGGCGTTTACCACTGATTTATCCATCTTGGGGTGAAAAGTCACTTTCCACTCCCATTCACGACTTAGTGACAACTGTTTTATCGTATCAATCAGTGCCGGGGCTTGAGTCATCCGCGGCGAAAACGTTGAGCTGAACAAAATAATAGGTCTTTGTTTATCCGGGTTACTGGATTTTGAAGTATTAAAATAGGGATCCATTTTGGAAAAGCCGGTTTCCTGTACTCTAAAATGCCCTAATTGCTTGGCTAAAACTTTGTAAGGTTCTGTGGTAGTTGGACCGTAAGTACAATACAAGTCAAAACAATCACGGATAACAAAAAAATAATTTACGTTATCTTTGGCACGAGTTTTAAAGCCCATAAAACCATGATGTAGAGAAACCTTTAACCCCGGGATAAAAGCAGGAACAACATTGCCGGGCACAAAAACCGCGTAAGGATTAAAACGCACGACTTCATCAATGGAACCTAACAACAATTCGTTTTCACGGAAGTAATCTCGATTGACATCGTTACCTTCAATAAACCAGGCAACTTGATCACCCCTTTTGATGATTTCATCCTGAATTGGACGCAATATTTGAAAAGAATAGTTTTGCGAAATATAAAATAAATATTTTTTCAAAGTTTCCCTATTATCTATCCGGAGTAAGGTGCAAATAGTCGTATGTCACGCTGTGTTTATGGAGTATATGTAATTCAAAGTCATGAATTTCAATGAGTATAATATGAAATACTCACTGAAATATTATCACAATTCAGATAAATTAACGCCTTTATAAGGTTGTGTAATGCTAGAATATCCCGTTTTTTACCTATCATTTTTGTTTGGGTACGTTGCATCATATGAATAAATTTAAATTTTGCCGAGTCTTTGTTTTAACTTGTTTCAGCCTGCTTTACTCAATACAAGCTTCATACGCCTCTCCATGGATAGGAACCACAGAACCTTTATTATATCGAGATTTACAAACACTGGTGGAACAGGGCTATCTTAATGTCGCCCTGAGCACCTTTCCGGTACCTTGGAAAGGTATAGATACACAATTATCCTCACTCGACATCAGCCAATTAAGTGCCGAAGCTCAAGTTGCTGCCAACCGTCTGCAACATTATTTCAATCAACAAAAAAACAATCATACCCAACGATTTTTAAAGCTGTATGCCGCTAATGCTAAAAAACGCTTTGTTGATTTTGCCGAAGAAAAAGGCAACAACGCTGCATTTAGTGTAATCAATGACTCAACAATGGGACACTGGGCTGCAAAACTGTCAGTTAATTTTGAACCTGGCGGCGAGAAAAATTTAGACCAAAGCTACGTGGCCTATCAATTTGGTGATTGGAATTTACGCTTAGGTGCAATTGATCAGTGGTGGGGGCCGGGTAATGCTTCTAGCCTTATCTTATCCACTAATGCTCGACCAATAACCTCCGTAGCACTATCACGTTCACAAGCGACCGTCTCAGCAGATTCATGGCTTAATTTTTTAGGACCTTGGTATTTTACTGCGCAAATCGGTCAAACAGGTGATGACCGTGCCGTAGACAACGCTCGATTATGGGCTAGCAGGGTAAACTTCCAACCACTAACTGGATTAGAAATCGGCTTGTCCTGGACCGCAATGTGGGGAGGCAATGGGCAGGGCAATGGCTTTAGTGATTTATTTAAAGTACTTACGTTTCGAGCAGAGTGCGCCAACAATGCCAAGCAATGCGATGACAGTTTAGACACTAAGGCCGGGAATCAATTAGCTGGCTATGATATTCGCTACAGTTTTACCCTGTTCAATCAGCCACTCAGTTTATACGCCCAACAAATTGGTGAAGATGCTGTCGATTACTACAAAATTACTGATAAGGCATTATTAGTAGGTTTATCAACCTACCTATGGGGTAACAAACTGTTTATCGAAAACGCCGATACCAATGTGGTGTGTGGAGCATCAGAATCAACTATCACTAATTGTTATTATGAACATAGCCTGTATAAATCAGGTTACCGTCATTACGGCCGTGCGATTGGTAGTACCTTCGATAGTGATGCCAATGTCACGTCTATAGGACTGACTCGCCACTTAGCCAATGGTAACGCTTATGCTATCACTGCGCATTATGCTGATTTAAATAAAGATGGGGTGCGCCCTTCACCTTTATTAGCTGGTCAACAAGAAAAGTTGATTCAATTAAGTGGTTATTACCAATTTCCACTAGATAACTGGTTAATTAAGCTGGGTACCACAATTACTGGCAGTGAAGTTGATTTGCAACCCCGTGAATGGGACTCGGTTTTCTATGCTCAATTTAACTATTACTTGTAGCCGTTATAACCTTCACATAAGTATTCCCAATCATCTTCCTGCCAATAAAAACAGGGCTGCCGTTGCTTCTCTTTGCACAATGAACGCAATAGTCGCTCTAGATTTTGTTGCTTCCATACATGGCCGTTTTTGCGCTGACATTTATCAAAATCGATAATCCAGATTTTACCCTGTTGATCCAACATCAGGTTATGGATATTTAAATCATGATGAAATATCTGCTGATCATGCAATTGTCGGATGGTTTGCCCCATCTTGCCCCACTGTTGTGCTGACAGTTCTTGCTGACACAACAGTTGAAAAACATCTTGGCTGGCCGGAATTCTTAATGTAATCAAATCCGCTCGATACCCGACGCCCCTGCGTTCAATTTTAGCCGCAACAGGAACAGGGGTTGGCAATTGAGATTGTTGCATCTTGGCCAATAAATAAAACTCCTGCCAAGCCCGTGTTTGCGTTAAGCCAGTATAAAGATATTGATCCTGTAGTATTTTGCCAATCACCCCTCCCCGTCGATAATGACGCAGGACCATTTCATGTTGTTGATAGTGAAAAAAATAGGTGGTTCCGCGCCCTGTTGATTCACCAGTCAGGCTCTGTTGCGCTCGCCAGTGTTCGGGATCAAATAACAATACATCGGGATTGGAGACAATGTCTGCGTCAAACAGGATGGTTGTTCTATTTTGGCTAATTATCTGAATGTCCGACATACCATCCCATCAGGGTTTAATTGAGAAAGGCTTTTCTCATATTGATTATTTTATAATGGGGTAGATGAAAGATAAACACGCCCCATAACTTATGATAGATTCCACATTGTAATCAAATCATCAAAATATTCAGCGGTTTATCCGTTTAAGTGTGCAATTTAGTGAAAAAAATATGCCTTCTGCGCCTGTCTGCTATCGGTGATGTTTGTCATGCTGTGGCCATGGTGGCGCGCATCCAGCAACATTGGCCTGAAGCTGAACTGACTTGGATTATCGGAAAAATAGAATACCAGCTGGTTGGTGATATGCCTGGTATTCGTTTTGTGGTGTTTGATAAAAGCCTTGGCGTCCAAGCATATAAAAAACTGGCAGACGACTTACAAGGTCAATTATTCGATACGTTATTAGTGATGCAAGTCGCCTTTCGAGCCAATCTGGCCGCACGCACAATAAACGCTAAACAAAAAATCGGGTTCGATTGGCGCCGCAGCAAAGAATTACATTGGCTTTTTACCAATAAACGCATTACCGCCCAGCCCCACGCCCATGTTTTAGATGGTTTTATGGCTTTTGCTGACGCATTAGGTGTTCCAATCTCTACCACTCCCCATTGGCCGATTCCGCTCTCAGAACAAGACCAGGCGTGGGCGGAGGAACAGGCGAGGCAACTAGGTAAATTTGTGATTATCAGTCCTGCCGCCAGCAAGGCCGAACGTAATTGGTTAGCCGAACGTTATGCCCAAACGGCAGAGTATTTGGTCAGTAAAGGTAAAAACGTCATTTTATGTGGTGGTCCGGGCAAATTAGACCAACAAATTAGCCAAGACATTTTGGCTCATACAGATTGTTTTAGCGCTAACTATGTGGGTCAAACGTCGCTCAAACAATTATTTGCGTTAATCGGCAAGGCGCAATTAGTCATTGCTCCTGACACCGGCCCAACACATATGGCAACTGCAGCGGGTACCCCGGTGATTGGACTATATGCCCATAGTAATCCGCGTCGCACTGGCCCGTATTTAGATCAGCAGCGAGTAGTCTCAGTCTATGATCAAATCATCGAGCAGCAACAAGGTAAGCCCTGGACTGAATTGCCTTGGGGAGCCAGAGCCAAAGGTGAAAATTTAATGGCACAGATTCAGGTCAGTGAGGTGTTCGACAAGATCGATCAGTGGCTTGAGTAAGGTTACTTTTTCGAGCTCAGATTAATGTTCAAGCATCGCCAAACTTTTCGCTAATGCTCCGCTATTGTCGAGAATCACCTGATGAGCATGCTGACCGGCTTCGCTCCGGTTTGCATTATGTTCAAACCAGTACTGGGCGGCATTCACTATTTGAGCCGAATTTTCAATCACCTGCATGCCTTTTTGCGCCATTAACAATGCGCAAATTTGCGGATTATTAAACTGACTGGGACCCATTAAGATTGGCACTGACCAAATAGCCGCCTCCAAAGGATTATGCCCACCTCTTTGTGCAATAGAGCCACCAACAAAAGCCACGTCGGCTGCCGCGTATAAGGATTTTAACAATCCCATTGCATCCCCTAGAAAGATATCAGTTTGTTGACTAACTGGCTGCTGCAACGACGCTCTGACAATCGTCCAACCAGCTTGCTGGCATAATTGAAAAACTGGTTCAAAACGCTGGGGGTAACGAGGTACCAAAATCAACAACAAATCCGGTATGGATTGTTTTAAATGCTGAAAGGCATCCAGCATCAGTTGTTCTTCTGGATCATGAGTGCTGCCAGCGATTAAAATGGGTCGCTGCTGTAAATTGAATTGCTCAAGGATTTCTTTTGCCTGTGCTTTATCTTCATCCGTTAGCTGCAAATCAAATTTGATATTGCCTGTTAGACATAGTTTTTTCGGTGATAAACCTAATTGCAGATAGTTATCATAATCACGCTGTCCTTGTGCCCCGACATAGCGAAGTGAGCTAAGCATAGGTTGAAACAACCAGCTTAAACGCTGCATTCTGCGATAAGATGGCTCGGTCATTCTAGCATTGAGAATGTAAACCGGTATTCGCCGAATTGCGCACTGGTGAAGCATGTTAGGCCAAAGCTCAACTTCAGTGATAATGAGCTTTTGTGGTTTTAACTGTGTTAATAATCTGGCCATACACCAAGGTAAATCAACCGGTAAATAGTAATGGCTGACCCGCTCAGAAAATAATTGTTTAACCCGCTGCCCTCCCGTTGCAGACGCAGTCGTAATCGAAATGGACAAGTTGGGATACTGTGCAAGTAACCTATTAATTAAACCGGATGCCGCCACGACCTCACCCACCGAAGCACAGTGAAACACCCACCCTCCGGATGATTTAGCAGCCCCCTTAGCGACCCCGAATCCTAAGCGTTGCAAGCACTCAGCATCGTTATCAAGCCCCGACGCCCTCTTTTGCCGCCAGAGATATATCCCCAATAACGGTAATAGCAATAGCATGATGAATGTGTAAAACCAGCGGGCGAAGGTAACTTTCACTGTGACTCACATAAGTTAACGATTGGAATTTTTAGCACATTTATCAACTTCATTATTTAAACAAATTTATACTCATTATAATATCAAGCAGCTACACTAAAAAACTAAAACATTAGCTATTATAAGTAGTTACCATGACCAAAGGGGCATCGATGTGCTGATTAGGGCATCACGGATGATAATTTTTCTGTTAGGGATCGTGCTTGTAAGCCATCCCCTACCCAGTATTTCACAACCTTCCAATCAGGTTTTTGTAGGTGTCAATCCATCTGTTTCAGTCAAACAACTTTCTATCGCACAACTACGCAGAATTTTTACTATGCGGCAAAATAATTGGCCAAATGGGGACCCCATCACCGTTTTTGTTTTGAATACCAACAATTCATATCACCAATACTTTACAAAATCAGTACTGGACTTATTCCCTTATCAACTAGAGCGACTTTGGAACAAATTAGTCTACTCTGGGCAAGGGGAGCGACCAATCATGGTCAGTGACATGCTTGAAATGCAGCAGCGGGTAGCCAATACCCCTGGAGCCATTGGTTATTTTTCAGGATTGGATAAATTAATCAATATCAACTTAGTTAACATCAAGGAAGAAAAATGAGTTTAATGAAATACATTTGTCATTTAGCTTTGATCGTCCTGTTTTCCGTCGCCTATTCAAAACACACACAAGCAAATGATTTTAATTGGCATGGATTTATTGCACAAGGAATTACCCAAGCCAAAAGCAGTAACTTTATTAATCAGGATGGCCAACCGTCTTTTGAACTAACCGAGATGGGCATCAATGCCTCCTACCAAATAAATAATAAACTGAGACTGTCAGGTCAAGCTGTCTATCTAAACGGTGACAATCGTTATTCGGATGGCATACGGCTTGATTACTTATTTATCGATTGGTCCATTGTGTCAAAGCTGGATTGGCAACTAAATGCTCATATTGGCCGATTTAAAAATTATCACTGGTTATATTCCTCCACCCGTGACGTTCCTCATACCCGCCCGTCGATAATTTTACCTCAATCAATCTATTTTGACGTCTTTCGGGATATCGCCCTGGGTTCTGATGGCGTTGCGTTGCGGGCCAGTATTAACAGTCAGTTTGGTGAGTGGGATATTGATTGGGGGTATGGCAACACCCCTGTAGACAAATCACAAACTCAAAACTTATTCAGCCAATGGGCTCACGGTGATATTGACCTAAAGTTTGATCATAAACTTAGTGCCTATTTTCGTCCCAAGGAAACCAATCTGCAATTGGGAATAAGCCTACTAGATTCAAAATTTGAATATTTGCAGGGCCCAGAGGATATGCTCGGAGATGGCGAAGCTCGGGTACAACGCATTATATTCAACGCAAAATACGGCGCAGATAGATGGGATCTTGTAACAGAAATTATGCAGGAACGCGTCATTTACGATGACATTATCTATCCCGGATTTCACAATGAATCGAAATCACAGGGCGGTTATCTTCAGGCTACCTATCACTTAAATGAAAGTTGGGACGGATATTCCCGCATTGATCTGTTTGATCTGGACAAAAATGATCGCAATGGACAACGTCGCCAGCAACAGAGTAACAATACTATCCCAAATTATTTTGGCTATATGGATACCGCAACTATTGGTCTGGCGTGGAATATTCAGTCGCAATGGAAATTGGCAGTAGAGTTTCATCGAGTAAAAGGACGCGGAAGATTAGCTCCGGTGTTGGTACCTGACTTAGTCAGCAACCATGGTGAGTACTGGAATATGTGGGCTGCTCAGTTAATGTACTGGTTTTAATAATGAAATTTTCACTTAGCCTCCCCTGGAAAATATTAGGGCTTCTGTCAGGTTTTTTCTTACTGGTTAGTGCGCTTATTACTAATAGTTGGATTAACAAAAATGATCAGGATTTTTTAAATTTACAAAAGCAGCTTAGAAATCAAGATCAGAGACAATTACAAGTTATAGATGAACTCCTGCGTAACCGTATTGAAGCATGGTTTGAAGCATTTGTTCATTTTCAAAAAAACTATGGTAACAACATAGAAGCCACCGCATTTTTTTTAGAAAATGAATTTGATTTTCTACAATTACATTGGCAAATAAATAATATTTGGTTATTTGATAATCAGAAAAAATTGTATTTCTCTTCCTCTGCAAGCATACCTGATGAATTACAGTCCGATGTCATCCAAACCTTTAAACAACAACGCTCTCAAACTAATGTACGTTGTAATCCTGTATGTGAACAATTTTTTTCTATTCCGCTGTTAATTGATCAGAAAGAAATTGCAGTATTGGCTGTCAGTAATTCACTGCAAGAAACCCTAGCTTCGTTAAACCAAGCTACCCACGCTGATATGGTTATAATGAAAATGAGTGGAAAGCAGTGGGCTACAACACCGATAAAAGAATTGGATATACAGCCTCCAATAGCAGCGTCTCAGAAACTATTTATCATAGATTTATTCAATAAAATTAACGCCAATATCAGTGTCGAAAATGTTATTCACCAAGGTGTTCGAGTTGGCAACAATCAGCATACATATCTAATCAACATGCTACCAATTAGAGCGTCCGAACAAAGTAGCCACTTTTTAACTTTTATTCACGATATAACAGAATCCAGTCAGCTTCATACCGACTTTCAAGCGAAGATCATATGGGTATCAATTACTGTCATTAGTCTCTCTTTTCTCGCTTTTTTTGTACTCACCCAACGTTTACAACGGCGTTTATTGTCTATAACTCGCAGCCTGCCATTGCTTGCCGAAAAGCGCTACGACGATTTCCAACATCACCAATATATTAGTAGTTACTTTTTTACTGATGAAATAGATAACTTACAGGAATCTGCAACTTTACTCTGTCACGAACTTGAATCCCTTGACCGTCAAATTGAACGCAATACCCGCGAACTGGAAAACATCGCCATGTATGATCAATTATGCGGTTTACCCAATAGGAATATGCTTAACCATAGGTTAAAAAAATCCATTCTTGCCTTGGCTGGTGAAGCAAGACAAGTCGCTGTTATGTTTCTCGATTTTGATAACTTCCGTAAAATCAATGATAGCCACGGCCACAATATTGGTGACTCATTCCTGATGGAAGCGGCTAGACGTATAAAGGAAACAATCAACAAATCTGATTTTGTTTGTCGGTTTGGCGGTGATGAGTTTGTGGTGGTCTTGGAGGATCAAGAGTCGTTGGACGATGTGATGCTAATTGCCGAGCGGCTTATCAATCGTTTCCATCAGCCAATGGTCATTGTTGGACAACGATTTTATGTCACCACCAGTATAGGTATTGTAGTGACCAATAACCCGCTCGACCAGGTAGAAGATTTGATTCGACAAGCTGATATGGCGATGTATACGTCAAAAGATCGTGGGGGTGATCGTTATAGTTTGTTTAATCATGAGATGTATCAGCGAGTTATCGGTAGAGTGCAAATCGAAGATGAGATGCGTGAAGCAATCGAAAACGAGGATATTAGCTTCGCTTTGCAACCACAAATAGAAATAAGCACCGGTAAATTAGTGGGATTTGAAGCACTTATCCGCTGGCATCATCCTGACAAAGGTCTGGTTCCGCCTGATGAATTTATTCCTATTCTGGAAAACTCTGAAAACATGATCCAGCTGGGTTACTGGGGATTAAGGCGGGCTTTTATTATTCTATCGAAAATGGAGCAACTTGGTTTTAAGCATCAACGCGTAGCGGTGAACCTGTCTGCGGTGCAATTACTTGATCCCAACCTGCTACCCTTTTTAAAGCAGCTATTGATAGATTTTAACCGGGATGGTTCACAAATCGAACTTGAGTTGACCGAACGAACTGTGGTGGCTGATATTGAAAATACACTCACTATCATGTCTGATTTGAGGAAACTGGGATTCACCTTTTCTATTGATGATTTTGGTACTGGTTACTCATCGCTGGCTTATTTAAAACAAATGCCAGTGGATATTATTAAAATCGATCGGAGTTTTATTTCAGGCATGACAGATCGACAAGCTGATAGACAAATTGTCTCTTCCATCATTGCCATGATTCAAAAATTGGGGATGAAAGTCGTGGCTGAAGGGGTGGAAACGTTGACGCAGTTGAATATGCTCAAAGAAATGAATTGTGAAATAGGTCAAGGCTATTTTATCGCCAAACCCATAATGGAAACTGAATTATATGACTTAATGCCCGATATGCTAAAAAACGGGATCTGGGATAACATGGATAAGGTTTAACTCTTTGTACAATTTACCTGACGGTTGATTGTTCTCTCCACCATTACCTTTATATCGCAATTCCATTAGAATAGCCGCCAATTATCAGTAGCGAGGCCAATCCATGAAAGCCGATTTCTATGCACAGATCCAGCAACAAATCCGTGATACACAAGAGCAAGGTTTATATAAAGATGAGCGGATCATCGTCACCCAGCAACAAGCAGACATCGGCATTAGTTCAGGTCAGCAGGTATTAAACTTTTGTGCCAATAATTACCTTGGTTTAGCCAACCATCCCACTCTAATCAATGCGGCTAAAGAAGGTCTGGACAGCCATGGTTTTGGCATGGCCTCGGTACGTTTTATTTGTGGTACTCAAGATATTCACAAAACCCTGGAACAAAAGCTCAGTCAATTCTTGGGTATGGAAGATACGATTCTTTATTCTTCCTGTTTTGATGCCAATGCCGGTTTATTCGAAACCCTCTTGGGTCCTGAAGATGCGATTATTTCCGATGCGCTCAACCATGCCAGTATCATTGATGGTGTGCGCTTATGCAAAGCCAAACGGTATCGCTACGCCAATAATGATATGACCGAACTGGAACAACAGTTAAAACAGGCCAAAGCTGATAATGCCCGGCATATTTTAATTGCCACCGACGGGGTATTTTCCATGGACGGAGTCATTGCCAATCTTAACGGCATTTGTGATTTAGCCGATCAATACGGTGCATTAGTCATGGTGGATGATTCCCATGCAGTGGGTTTTATTGGTGAAAATGGCCGGGGGAGTCATGAATATTGCAATGTGATGGACAGAGTCGACATTATCACCGGCACACTCGGTAAAGCGATGGGCGGCGCATCAGGGGGTTATACCTCGGCAAGCAAGGAAGTGGTAGACTGGTTGCGTCAACGTTCCCGCCCCTATTTATTTTCTAATTCGTTAGCACCAGCGATCGTATCAGCCTCAATTGCGGTGATTGATTTGTTAGCTCAAAGCCATCAATTACGTCATCAATTACGCGACAATAGTGCTTATTTTCGTCAGCGCATGACGGATGCCGGATTTACCTTGGGAGGCGCCGATCACGCGATTATCCCGGTAATGTTAGGTGACGCCAAGTTGGCGGGCCAAATGGCCGATAAAATGCTACAACGCGACATTTACGTAGTAGGATTTTCCTTTCCGGTGGTGCCACAAAATAAAGCCCGGATCCGCACGCAAATGTCAGCCTCTCATACCAAAGAGCAACTTGACCGCGCAATTGATGCCTTTATTGAGGTAGGCAAAGAATTGGGAGTGATCGCATGAAAGCCCTGAGTAAACTTAAAGCCGAAAAAGGCATCTGGTTAACCGATGTTGAACAACCCGAGGTCGGTCATAATGATCTGTTAATCAAAATTCGCAAAACGGCCATTTGCGGTACCGATATGCATATTTATCATTGGGACGAGTGGTCACAAAAAACGATTCCGGTGCCTATGGTGGTGGGTCACGAATATGTCGGTGAAGTCGTTGATATGGGTCAGGAAGTACGTGGCTTTACTATTGGTGATCGCGTCTCTGGTGAAGGTCATATTACCTGCGGTCATTGTCGTAATTGCCGTGCAGGACGACGTCATTTATGCCGCAATACCGTGGGCGTGGGTGTCAATCGCCCCGGCGCTTTTGCCGAGTATTTGGTTATACCCGCCTTTAACGCATTTAAAATTCCGGACAACATCAGTGATGATCTTGCATCTATTTTTGACCCCTTTGGTAATGCAGTACACACCGCATTATCGTTTGATTTAGTTGGCGAAGACGTACTGATTACCGGAGCTGGCCCAATTGGTATTATGGCTGCGGCGGTGGCTCGCCATGTCGGTGCCCGCCATGTCGTTATCACCGATGTAAACGACTATCGACTGGAGCTGGCGAAAAAAATGGGCGCGACTCGCGCAGTTAATGTTAGCCGGGATAACCTAAAGCAAGTGATGAACGAACTGGGCATGACGGAAGGCTTTGATATTGGATTGGAAATGTCCGGTGTGCCATCAGCATTTAATGATATGCTGGCAAAAATGAACAATGGTGGCAAAATTGCCATGCTCGGGATCCCTCCCGGGGATATGGCAATTGACTGGAATCAGGTTATTTTTAAAGGCTTAGTGATTAAAGGCATTTACGGACGTGAAATGTTTGAAACATGGTATAAAATGGCCAGTCTCATTCAAGGTGGATTAGATTTATCCCCTATCATCACCCATAAAATGTCGGTTAATGATTTCCAGCAAGGATTCGAAACCATGGCATCGGGTCAATCAGGTAAAGTTATTCTGGAGTGGTAATGGAGCAGTTTGCACATATTTCAGTCAGTGAAACGGCACAAAAACTGGCTAGGGGTGAGGCGCGTTTAGTCGATATACGGGATGAACAATCCTTTGCAGCAGGCCATATCAAAGATGCATGGCATTTGACCAATGGTAGTCTCAATCAATTTATGGCTGATACCGAATTTGAAACCCCGGTGATTGTTTGCTGTTATCACGGAGTAAGCAGTCAACAAGCCGCGCAATATCTAATCCACCAAGGTTTCGAACAAGTGTACAGTATGGATGGTGGTTTCGAAGCTTGGAAGAGCACACAGCCCTACGATACGGCCAGCAATGCTGATTAATTTCGGGCATGAAAGCCACGCCCGTTTATTGTGTAACTACTTACAATCCGAAGGATTACATGTCAGTTATCGTTACCAGGCGGGAGAACACCCGCACGGGATAGAGTTACTCGATACCAGTCAGCAAGAAAAAGCCAACCAGTTAATCAAGGCCTTCCTGCAAAATCCGCTGGACAAAAAATATCAGCAATCGGCCTGGCAAACCGGTACTGCTGTTAATATGCGCACATCTGTTAAGGTGTCGCCGGAACGTGCCATTCAGTTTTGCCAACAAGCGCCTTTCACCTCAATCATTCTATTGTTGTGCGGCTTGTTTTATATCACCGCCAGTTTAGGCTGGTTTATGCAGGTAAATAACTTTCTGGCTTTTCAACCACTGCCCGTATTAGCTGAAACCCATCAGTGGTGGCGACTGTTTAGCCCCACGTTATTGCATTTTTCTATTTTGCATATTGTCTTTAACTTACTGTGGTGGGGCATGCTCGGCTCAAAAATCGAGCAACGTTTTGGCAGTACTGCGCTGTTTATGTTGTATTTTTTCAGTGGGATTATTTCTAATTACGGACAATATATGGCCACCGGTGTGCACTTCGGAGGCTTATCGGGAGTCGTCTATGCCCTGCTCGGCTTTGTGTGGTGGATTGGTTGGCTGCGTCCCGACTGGAAATTAGGTCTACCCAATTCGATTGTTGGCTTTATGCTAGTGTGGCTGGTCATTGGTTACGCTGACATACTGTGGGTCAACATGGCCAATACTGCGCATACGTTAGGCTTAATATGTGGTTGCACAATGGCGTGGCTGGTCAGTTTGTTAAAAACACGCCCTAAAACCGATTATTAAGGATCAACCCTGATACAGATATTTGGTAAAAATAATATCTTTAACCATTTCCGAGCCGGTTTCTTTTTTCAATTGCTCTCTTAACGTAGTCAAACAAAGTTGTCGAATTTCTTCCCGCCCGGTTAGTGACTTGATTTTATCCGCAGGCTGGCGACCAAAGATTTCAATGGTTAACGACCGCAATAAGGGCGCATGATGAGCAACGACCTCAAGGTAAGTCGCATCTTCAAGCATCAACTCAACCGATACACGGATATAGCCTAAATCTCGATTACTGGCACCGATATAATTGGTAACAATATCGGGTTCTAAACCAAAGTACGCATATTCAGCTTTGGCGCTATACGACTGGGCCATCAGTAATAAGACAAGAATAGTATTCTTCAGCATAAACTTGATCATCTTTTCCCCTATCGGCTAGAAGCCTACGAAACAAAATGGTATCACCATTCCATACAATGATTAACAGAATTCGATTCAGTTGGTATTATCCGCATTCATTCATTACTTGTTGTGCCTGTTTTGACCAAGCATTTTTTATTTCCAATCAATTACGTTCCTCAATGGTTTTCGGCCGAACAACTGAAAATTCCAGATCCGGTTTTAAAAAATTGGCTTCTCGACACCGGCTCC
The DNA here is from genome assembly GCF_048268085.1 of Neptunicella sp. Taxonomy (NCBI): domain Bacteria; kingdom Pseudomonadati; phylum Pseudomonadota; class Gammaproteobacteria; order Alteromonadales; family Alteromonadaceae; genus Neptunicella; species Neptunicella sp. The sequence goes on from NZ_JBLWWF010000025.1 coordinate 21,760, forward strand.
CTCACCGAACGATTACAAGCGAATAGTCGTCATTTTCGGCTAGAATTGCTTGGGCAGGAAGAATTAGCGATTAATGCCAGCGAACAGACGAGCCTCGGTATTGAACAAACTAATCCGGTAGTACGCGAAGTTTTACTACAAGGTAATCAACAAAATTGGGTTTATGCACGCTCACTGATGTCACGCAAATTATGTGATGATGCCAGCCATCAATTCGGCCAACTTGGCAATACACCACTTGGTAAAGTGATATTTAATGATCCTCGTTTTACTCGTCAGCCCTTTGAGATTTGCCGGGTACAAAGTGGTTCGGTGTTACACCAGAAACTCAATATCGACAGCTCCTTTTCATTATGGGGAAGACGCTCCGTGTTTAGCTATCAAGAATACAAACTGATGGTAGCTGAAATATTTTTACCTAATGCTCCGGCCTACAAAAATCAGGAAATTTAAATTTTGCCTTCAGTAAGCTCAAAAATTAATGCCTATTTGCGCCTTATGCGGATGGACAAACCTATCGGAACTCTCTTATTGCTTTGGCCGACACTTTGGGCGGTGTGGATAGCAGCGAATGGGCAGCCTAGCGTTAGCATTATTGTGATCTTTATCCTCGGTGTCATCGTGATGCGAGCCGCAGGCTGTGTGATCAACGATTTTGCAGATCGCAAGATTGATGGAGCAGTAAAACGAACGTCCACACGACCTATCATTACCGGTGAAATTAGTGCCAAACAAGCAATCATATTATTTGTTGGGCTCTGTCTGATAGCTCTCCTGCTCGTTTTGCAATTAAACATTCAAACCGTTTGGCTGTCTTTCGGAGCTGTTACTTTGGCGTTTTGTTACCCTTTTAGCAAACGGGTCACCCACTTACCTCAAGTAGTGCTGGGGGCGGCATTTAGCTGGGGGATCCCCATGGCATTTACTGCTACCAATGGTGAACTTTCTCCAGTGGCGTGGTGGCTATTTGCGGCAAATCTGATTTGGACCGTGGCCTACGATACACAATATGCCATGGTAGACAGAGATGACGATTTGAAAATTGGAGTAAAATCTACCGCCATATTATTCGGGCGTAACGATGTAGCAATTATTAGCGTATTACAGATTGTAACCGTAGCGATACTGTTAAGGATCGGCCTTGGGCTAGGTTTTAGCTGGCCATACTACCTAGGCTTACTGGCCGCTTGCGGTTTATTTGTTTACCAGTATCAACTCATTCGTCACCGCCAACGAGACAATTGCTTTAACGCTTTTTTAAACAACCACTATGTGGGCATGGTGATTGCGATAGGCTTAGCAGTCCAGTATTTATATTAATCAGGTAACTGAGTCTCAATACTGTACCAAAGCTCTTTCCTGCCGAGGGGAGTTTGCGCGGACATCATTGGATTATCCAACCTAATAATCTTACGCTGTTTAAGATTGGCATCCTTTAACATGGACCCGAAATACTGGTAAAAAAGTTGATCAAACGTGCCGTTAGCAATGGCTTTATTCAACCCCGTTTCGAGAATGTCATGCAATATTTGATTGTCTTTACGTACAAACAAATACTGCGCCGCTGGATATTGAAGCACAAATGTCGGGTCAATCACGATGGCGTCATATTGCTTAAGATTGTACTCATGCCATATTTCGATCACCGAGCGAGGAAAGTAATCAACTCTTTTCAGGCTTACCATCTGCAGCAACCCAGCCGTAGTAGTCGCCTTAAATACACGGAAACCATTGCTTTCCAGCACCTTGGTATCCGGCCAGTCTCTTCCTTGCCCAGCAGTCAATTTCTGTAAATTCTGTTTTGTTTCAAGAGCTGCAAACCGTTTTACATTGTCCTGATGTACAAACATCAATCGCCAACCGATTAATCCCTTAAACAGGGGAATTCGGACAGGTAATAATTGCTTCTCACGCTCCTGACTGGTCGCCATCCAATGCACGTCATAGACTCCCTGCTGGATCAGACTAATACTGCGACTCTGCGGCAAGGTAGGAATAGGTACGTTGTGAAAATCAAGCGCAACTCCAGATTGCTGAAACGCAAGACGCACAACGTCTTGAATGTAAAGATCTTGAAGACGATAAATGGGATTACTACTATTGACCGGATAGTTAAGTGTAAAAATAGGCTGCACCGGTTCCTCACTAGCCACTCCGGCGCCGCAAAATAACCCACACATCAGGCACAGGAGCCACTTCCACGCTTTGGCATTGCCAAACAGCTTAAGTTTTGCACCTGTTAAATTCGTTACTAACAACCCAACCTCTGGCTGAAAACAAAATTTCGTAACCATGTTAATACGCTTTGTAAAAAAGGTAGTCAACTACATTTGGCCGATGCTAGTGCATGAAAAAATGATTATTTACATTAAATTCAATTAGTTATTAAATAGCCAAGATAACTAACCAAGCTTGATACTTTGGGCTACATCCGCAACTAACCAGCCACTTAGCTCATTCAACAACCAATGACTTTGCTCAGTATGCGTGAGCATCCCTTCCTCGTCATTGTGCAGTAATTTCATCTCTCGCATGGCGTTAATTAACGCGCTAATCACATTCTTATCGTAAAACTCGGGGGCGGTTATACCATGCAATGTTGCTAATCTTTCGGCAAAACGGATACTTTGCTTTTCTAATTCCGAACGACTGAGCTTGTCTCCTGTTTCGGCCAGCGTTAATACGATGGCATAACGCTGCAACGTTTCTTGAATACAACGATTAAGCATCATTAATGAAAAATATTGCGAACTGGAACGAGCGGCTGGCAATATAGTTTCTTCATCTTGCTGCAAAAGACCCGTTACTCGCATGGACTCAATCATATCGACACATAGTTGTTGAGCTTGCGATGCATCCAAATACATGAACAGCTCTTTTTTCAGTAAGGGAAACAATAAAGCTACCCGGTCGATAATCTGCTGTTTCTGCATCCCGTTATTAGCAATCACCATCGCAGCAATCAAACCGGGGATCACGAATAAGTGCAAAATATTGTTTCGGTAATACGTCATCGCTATCGCGGCGGGCTCGTTCAACGAAATAATCCGTCCAAAGCTATCGTCCTGGACTGTGAATTTATCCAAGCTGAGTGTTTGTTCCAACAATGAATGGGCGGAATTTTCAGGCAGGGTAACCAGTTGGCTATAGGGAGCTTGTTGCAGTAGTTGTAGATAATCCCCAAGACATTGGTGTAATTCAGACTCGGTCAAAGCATGTTTATCCGCCGCCAATAGACACAATGAGATTAAATTCATGCCATTAACCGCGGTTGCCTGATTAATTCGTTGCATCACATCAGTAGCCAATTTATTGACCATCGGTGTCAGCCAAGTCGGTTTTTTATCTGGATTCTGTAAAACTTCATCACGCCAGTCTGGCTGACATTTATCCATAAACTGCCCCAAATTAATTGGCTCACCAAAATTCAGGTACCCCGTGCCATAATTTTTCAATTTGCGAATCGCTGAAAAAATTTGCCAAAAAGATTCTTTCTTTTTGTCTTTGCCACGTAATTCCTTTAAGTAACTGGCCACTTCCATAACGTGCTCATAACCAATGTACACCGGCACCAAGCTAATAGGTCGCTTCAGTCCTTTAAACATACTTTGTACTGTCATGGCTAGCATACCGGTTTTAGGCGGTAATAAACGCCCGGTGCGACTGCGCCCTCCTTCAGGATAATATTTTACCGAATAACCACGATTAAATAGCTGTTCCAGATATTCGCGAAACACTGCAGTATATAGCTTATTACCGGCAAAACTGCGGCGAATAAAAAATGCACCGGCCCGTCTGAAAATAGGTCCTGCTGGCCAGAAATTGAGATTTATCCCCGCCGCAATATGCGGGATCATTAGTCCTTCATGATAAATGACATAAGTTAATAACAGATAATCCATATGACTACGGTGACAGGGAACATAAATAATTTCGTGACCACTTTGTGCCAACTGGCGGACTTTTTCTGCATGTCTGATTTCCAACCCGTTATAAACTTTATTCCATAACTTGGTCAGCATTTTTTCGGCTATCCGAATCAACCCTTCACGATAATCACCGGCAATCTCATTGGCATAATCCTGGGCGCGTTTTTTGGCTTTTTCTGGACTAATCTTCTTACTGTGCTGTTCATCAGCAATGGCTTCTTGTACTGACTCTGATGCCAGTACACCTTGAATTATTTGTTCCCGAGCCATTTGTCTTGGGCCGGTAACAGCCTGACGACGACGCTGGAAATGCGTACGCGCCACCCGAATCAATTTATGTGCGATTTGTTCATCAGAGCCATGCTCGTTTGCCATGTATTGTGACGATACGGCTTTACTAAAATAAACCAAATTATCCCGTCCCAAAAACAGCACTATAAAAATCTTACGTAACCAATTTGGTGATGCCTTATTAGCAATTAATGCCCGCCAACTGGCGTCGGTTTTACCGGGTGCTCGACCCCAAAAAGTTGATACTGGGACTATTTGCAAATCAAGTTCTGCATTTAAGTGATGCTGTTCAAATAACAATTTGAAGGTATGAGCAATATCACTGGCCGTTGCTTTATCAGTAAATACTGATTGAGGTCGTTCTAAAAAAAGACAACGAGAAATTGTATGTGGTCCTACCGTAATCGTCCCATCCGGATCGACAAGGCCTACCTTTTTAACCGCATTTTTTAATGCCAGGCGATCGGTAACCGATTCGGTTTTAAGTAAATATAAAATCGGCTTTTGTGGATCAATTCCTAATTCTTGCTGAACATCTGCCGGAACTACTTTGGTACGAATAAGCAGCTTTGCCGGGATAGAAATGATTGCTGAAAACAACTGTTGCAACCAAGCCATAACCAATAAACTCCATTAAATAATTGCGCCATAGAATAGCATGGCAAGGCATGAAAAATCTGAAGATTAATCGACAATCAACAGTCATTATAACGTTATATTGTGTAAATAAGTGGATACGCTATGATGGCACTATTCTATTTACCGTCATAATAGCATTGGCAAACATGTTGAAAAAATCGATTCTGTTGTTGTCTTTATGCTGGATGAATTCAGTTTTCGCGTTACCGACGCTATCTGTTGTTACTGAAGTATCGCCCCCCCATCAAACACTGATCGATGGAGAAGTTGCCGGAATTAGCACCGAATTAGTTCGACTAATCCTCGACGATGCGGGTTTCGAAGCCAATATTAACGTGTATCCTTGGGCTCGTGCCTATCATATTGCTGACTCACAGCCTAATACACTAATTTATAATATGGCTCGTACTCCAAAGCGCGAACACCATTTCCACTGGATTGGATTCGTCGCCAGTTATCAATTGGGTTTTGTATCACTTTCAAGACCAAGTCAAGTGATTAAAATTGGCTCTTTAGATGATGCAAAGCAATATGTGACAGCAGTGCAGCGTGGTGATTTTTCTACTGAATGGCTGATACAACAGGGGTTTAAACCGGATACTAATCTGATTATCACTCCCAGCATCGCTGAATCATGGCAACTATTACAAAAAGGTAAAGTGGATTTAGTGATTGATGATATCGAGTCGGTCAATGCGATGTTTCATGAACATGCTGATACACCACCTTCAATCACCTTGCAGTACATTATTCCCGAATTAAAACAACAAACTTGGCTTGCTGCTAATATTGATACTCCATTAGCCACTATCGATAAGTTGATTGCTGCCCATAAAAAGGTGAGTAAAACCGAGTTATACCGCCACGTTATGCGTTATACAACCGACTAGGTCATCACACCGGCACACAAGCCACTTTTTCAGACTCACATAAATTGGTATTAATGTAATACTCAAATTTAGTTGTGATTTAAATATAACGGGATATACTGTTTGAAACTGTATAGAAAAACAGGCTGTTTATGCGTCCACTAACTCCCAGACAACAAGAAATTTTGCAACTGATTAAAGACACGCTGGCAGAAACTGGCATGCCGCCCACACGTGCCGAGATTGCTCGACAACTTGGTTTTAAATCGGCTAATGCTGCAGAAGAGCATCTTAAAGCGCTCGCCAAAAAAGGCGTGATTGAGATTCTACCGGGAACATCACGAGGAATTAGAGTTCAATATAGCGAAGAAGAACTACTTGAAGAACAAGGGCTTCCTCTAGTTGGACGAGTCGCAGCGGGAGAGCCTATTCTCGCTCACGAACATGTTGAAACCCATTACAAAATCGATCCCGCTATGTTTCACCCGAGTGCCGACTTTTTATTACGGGTAAGCGGTATGAGTATGAAAGACATTGGCATTATGGACGGTGATTTATTAGCGGTACACCGCACTAAAGATATTCGTAATGGTCAGGTTGTGGTGGCCAGGGTGGATGAAGATGTCACCGTAAAACGTTTTGAGCGCAAAGGTAGTCAAGTTTTATTACATGCTGAGAATGAGGAGTTTTCTCCAATCAAGGTCGACCTTTCCGTACAACCTTTCGATATTGAAGGCATTGCCGTAGGAGTCATACGCAATACTGACTGGATGTAATCCCACTGCTCAATTTTTATTCCTTCCAAAATTCTTCAAGCTAACTTTGTTTTAACTCTCAACAGGTTAGCTTTTTTGTGTTATTACTAACACTTGTTCAAAAATCAATCAGTTAGTTGTAAATTATGCATAAAAAGGTGGACGCCAACCGCCTTATTGAGTAATTCTTGTACTCTTATTTACATATGCATAACAAAAAAGTGGAATATCACTTACAAAAGTGAAGTTTCATCATGTCGATATGACAAATTAGTGTGCGGTTTGTCGATCGATGATTTCTACCTAACGAGGAGATGTCACGTGAACAGAGGTGTTTTCAGAGGGGCGATGGCCTTAATTGCCTTATTGTCTACATCTGCGCTGGCTAATGATATGCGGTTAAACCTGACCAAAGGGGTTTCCGATATTAGTGCGCAGGTTTACGATTTACATATGACCATTTTTATTATCTGTGTGGTTATTGGTGTTGTGGTCTTCGGCGCCATGTTTTATTCCATGGTCATGCATCGTAAATCTCGAGGGGTTAAGCCCGCCAACTTTCATGAAAGTACCAAAGTGGAGATTGTTTGGACCATCATTCCATTTATTATCTTAATTGGTATTGCCATCCCAGCCGCTAAAACACTCGTTGCCATGGAAGATCCCAGCGATCCTGACGTCACAGTGCTTATTACTGGCTCTCAGTGGAAATGGCACTACAAATATATGGATAGTGATGTGGAGTACTATTCCGTCTTAGCTACCCAGCAAGATCAAATCCATAATAAGTTGGAAAAAGGTGATAACTACCTGTTAGAAGTCGATCGCCCTCTAGTCGTACCAACCAATAAAAAAGTCCGTTTTTTAATTACCTCTGATGATGTTATCCACGCCTGGTGGATGCCAGCATTTGCGATTAAAAAAGATGCCAATCCGGGCTTCATTAACGAAGCATGGACCCGAGTTAACGAGCCCGGCATATATCGTGGCCAATGTGCCGAACTGTGTGGAAAAGATCATGGTTTTATGCCCATCGTCGTAATTGCCAAAGAGCCAGCAGAATATCAAGCCTGGATTGATGAACAAGCCGCTATCCAACGCAAAGCCAAAGAAGAAGAGCAAAAATTACTGGCAATGAATATGGAAATGGATGAACTAATGACGTTAGGTGAAAAAGTGTATCTATCTACCTGTGCTGCTTGCCACCAAGGTAATGGTGAAGGCTTGCCGGGTATTTTCCCTGCCTTAAAAGGCAGTCCTATCGCCACCGGTAACATGTCCAAGCACATAGAAACGGTCGTAAATGGTGTTAGTGGTACCGCGATGCAGGCATTTGGCAAACAGCTTAGTCTCAAAGAATTAGCCGCTGTCATTACCTTTGAACGTAATGCTTGGGGCAATAGCACTGGTGACACAGTACAAGCCAAAGATGTTAATGCCGTAATTAAAGGCCAATAGGAGAAAGATCATGAGTAGCGTAGCCGACGATTTGCAACACGACGAACATCATGAACATCATGCTCCCAGCGGCATTAAGCGCTGGTTGTATACTACTAATCATAAAGATATAGGTACATTATATTTATGGTTCGCCTTTATTATGTTTTTAACTGGCGGTGCCATGGCGATGGTAATCAGAGCCGAATTATTCGAGCCCGGATTGCAGATTGTTGAGCCAAATTTCTTTAATCAGATGACGACCGTACATGGTCTGATTATGGTGTTTGGTGCCGTCATGCCAGCCTTTACCGGTCTGGCAAACTGGATGGTACCATTAATGATTGGCGCGCCGGATATGGCGTTACCCCGGATGAATAACTGGAGTTTCTGGATCCTGCCTTTTGCCTTTATCATCCTGCTATCGTCACTGTTTATGGAAGGTGGTGGTCCTAACTTTGGTTGGACATTCTATGCACCGCTTTCAACCACTTATAGTAATGACAGTACCGCCTTGTTTGTATTTTCAGTGCATATCATGGGGGCTTCTTCGATTATGGGAGCGATTAATGTCATCGTAACCATATTTAATATGCGTGCTCCCGGCATGACCTATATGAAGATGCCAATGTTTGTGTGGACCTGGTTAATAACAGCCTTCCTGTTAATTGCAGTTATGCCGGTGTTAGCGGGTGCGGTCACCATGGTATTAACTGATAAATTCTTTGGTACAAGCTTCTTTAATGCCGCTGGAGGCGGTGATCCGGTGATGTTCCAGCATATTTTCTGGTTCTTCGGTCATCCTGAAGTGTACATCATGATTTTGCCAGCCTTCGGCATCATCTCACAAATAATCCCAACGTTTTCCCGTAAACCCTTGTTTGGTTATGCTTCAATGGTCTACGCAACCGCGTCTATCGCGTTATTATCCTTCATCGTATGGGCACACCATATGTTTACCACCGGTATGCCGCTTTTTGCGGAGCTATTCTTTATGACTGCAACGATGCTAATTTCGGTCCCAACCGGGGTAAAAGTATTTAACTGGGTTGCCACCATGTGGCGCGGATCGTTAACCTTTGAAGTCCCCATGTTATTCGCACTGGCGTTTATTGTGTTGTTTACCATCGGTGGATTTTCAGGATTAATGTTGGCGCTTACGCCAGTGGATTTCCAATATCACGATACCTACTTTGTAGTTGCCCATTTCCATTATGTGCTGGTTACCGGTGCGATCTTTTCAATTATGGCAGCCGCCTACTACTGGCTACCCAAATGGACTGGCCGGATGTACGACGTCAAGCTGGCTAAATGGCATTTTTGGTGTTCTTTAATTTCAGTTAACTTACTGTTCTTCCCAATGCATTTTGTTGGACTGGCCGGAATGCCAAGACGTATTCCAGACTATTCTCTGCAGTTTGCCGATTTTAATAAATGGATCAGTATTGGTGGCTTTGCATTTGGCCTGTCTCAACTGATTTTCCTGACCCTACTGATTAAAGCCTGTAAAAAACAAGGCGAACCTGTATCAGATCAAGTATGGGAAGGTGCAGAAGGGCTAGAGTGGGAAATTCCATCTCCTGCCCCTTATCATACTTTTGAAACACCACCGAAAGTGAAATAAGCGATGACGGCACCTAATAAGCCTTCTAAACATAGCAAAACCGTTACCAAACTTATGCTGGTGGTGGTGGGCATGTTTGGTTTCGGCTTTTTACTGGTGCCGCTATACGACGTGTTTTGTGACGTGACAGGTATTAACGGCAAAACCAATGACACCGCGGCCAGTTATGATGGTGTAATTGTTGATGAAAGCCGCTGGGTAACAGTGGAATTTATTACTCGCACCAATACCGGAATGCCGTGGGAATTCTCGGCACAAACCCAAAAAATCAAAGTCCATCCCGGTGAAATTAATCAGGTCGACTTTTATGCTAAAAACCCGGCTAACCGGGATATAGTCGGTCAAGCGGTTCCTTCCGTTTCGCCGGGGTTAGCGGCACTGTATTTAAATAAAACCGAATGTTTTTGTTTCGAACAGCAAACATTGAAAGCCGGTGAAGAAACAATGATGCCGGTACGTTTTTATATCGATCCGCAATTACCGGATGATATTACGTTTTTTACCTTGTCCTACACCTTGTATGACGTCACTGAACCAACCGTAGCAATGAATTAAAAGGGTAATGGAGAACAATATGTCAGAACAACAATACGAAAAATATTATGTCCCTGCGCAAAGCCCATGGCCAATTTTGGGGGCAATTGCATTATTTTTAATGGCGGTTGGTGCCGGTAACTTTGTTATTGAAGCAACCAAAGGCAAAGAAGGCCATGGTGGCTGGATTTTACTCGCCGGTTTAGCCATTCTGTTTTTTATGTTGATCGGGTGGTTCAAAGATCAAATTCATGAGTCCATGAATGGTATTCATAGCAGACAGTTAGGTCGCTCTTATCGTCAGGGTATGAGCTGGTTTATTTTCTCTGAGGTGATGTTTTTCGCGGCATTTTTTGGTGCACTTTTTTATGCCCGGGTGATTTCCACTCAGTGGTTAGGTGGCGCTTCGAATAACGCCATGACACACGAAGTTTTATGGCCTGGGTTTGAGGCCATCTGGCCACTTGTAACGACCCCAGGTGGCACGACAACCGAAGCCATGGGTTGGTATGGATTACCGTTAATTAATACCGTTATCCTGTTGGTTTCTTCAGTGACTTGTCATTTTGCCCATACAGGTCTGGAACAGGGGAATAGAAAAAAGCTTATCACCATGCTAGGGGTCACAATATTACTGGGTATTAGCTTTCTATTTTTACAGGCAGAAGAGTATGTGCACGCCTATCGAGAAATGGGCTTAACTTTACAGTCCGGTGTTTATGGTAATACCTTTTTCATGTTAACCGGATTCCACGGCTTACATGTAACGCTAGGCACGCTGTTATTAATCATTATGTTTTGCCGGATTCTAAAGGGCCACTTTGATGCCAAGAACCAATTCGCCTTTATGGCAGCCAGCTGGTATTGGCACTTTGTTGACGTAGTTTGGGTAATGCTGTTTTTCTTTGTGTATATTCTTTAACTGGTATCCCAGGGCTGATAATTTCAGCCCTGGGGTGAGTCTCTATATTGTATTTTTTTAACTAGAACATACGTGGATTGGGAGTGATAAGTCCGGTCGCAATGGCAATTAACAGCAAGACAATAATAGCCGCAGAGATAAGAACACGACGACCAATAAATTTACTCATCGGTGGTTGATCAGGATCATCTTTGATCATGATTAACATCGCACGAAACAGGTTGTATATCATTAGTAATAATAATCCACCAACAACGATTTTAATCAACATATAAGCCCCTTATGAATATTGCCAAAGGCAACATCAAGCTACCCATTGTTGCTACCTTAATCAGTTTAGTCGCTTTTGTCATCCTGCTTTGTTTAGGCTTTTGGCAACTGGATCGGGCAGAACAAAAACGCTTACGTTTGCAACAAATCGAACAGCGCAAACAGCAGCAAGATATTAATTTGGCTGACATACTGAGTTTACGTGGTGATATTAGAGACTATCCGGTCACCGCATCGGGACATTTCGACCTGTCCCACTATTTCTTAATTGATAATCGAGTTGAACAAGGCCGTACCGGATACCATGTAGTGGGAATTCTAAACACCAATAGTGGCAACGTAGCGGTCAACTTAGGGTGGTTGCCGGCAAACGGTAATCGTGACAGTTTGCCTGAATTTCAACTGCCAAAGGGCTTGCAAAAGGTCAATGGCATTGTGGCATTACCCTCACTTAATCCGATGATAAGTGAAACGGTTAAATCCGCTACTCACTGGCCGGTCAGAATTCAACAGCTTGATCTCACCGTAATGCAGAACTTATCCGCAATTACCCTTTTACCAATGGTCATTTTAGCCACGCCTGATTCAACACAACCACTGATCAGAAAGTGGCAAGCTGTGGTAATGCCTGCCGAAAAACATATTGCCTATGCCATCCAGTGGTTTGGTTTAGCCATTGCTTTAGTGGTGGTATTTGTCGTTGCATTAATGCGCAAAAATAGAGATGTAAATAATGAACAATAAAAAAAGCATGCTAATACTGGCGGTGATATTTTTACTTCCAGTAATATTAGCCAAGTTAGCATTAGAGTTTGACTGGTTTAATAAAGGCGTTACAAACAAAGGACAATTGCTTGATCCGGTGTTGGATATGACCTCACTCTATCCGAGTGACACCGCCCCTGCCATTTGGCGCATCATCTATGTAATGCCCGCTCAATGTGAACAATCCTGTCAAAATGCGTTATACAGTTTAAATCAAGTTTGGATAGCATTGGGTCGTGAAAATGAGCGCGTAAATTCGCTGGTTTTAGTTACCGGAACCAGTGATAAAGAGGCTGTGGAACAACTCAAATTAATGCCTAATCTCAAAGTCTTGCAGACAACTGAACAAAGTATCAATCAGGTATTTAAAGATACCGCGACAGATGGTATTTTTGTTGTAGACACGCTGCAAAACATCATTCTTCGTTATGATTTGCAGCAAGAACAACAACAAGCGGTAATGCATAGCCGCGAAATACTAGCCGACATTAAGAAGCTGTTGAAGCTTTCCCGGATTGGCTAAGGGAGCAAGTCTCGTGAAAAAGATGGTATTGGTTAGTATCTTGCTGGCGTATGTCGTTATTATACTTGGCGCATACACCCGTCTAACCGATGCCGGCTTAGGCTGTCCCGACTGGCCAGGCTGCTATGGCCATTATACCGTTCCTCAGCAAACCGAGCACCTTGAAGCCGCTCAACAAGCCTTTCCAGACCATCCAGTCGAACCCCATAAAGCATGGAATGAAATGATCCATCGCTACTTCGCTAGCACCTTGGGATTGTTTATCGTTATTATTTTTTTACTCAGCCTGTTTAGCAAAAAACCGCTTCGCCCTATTAAATTACCCTTTTTATTAGTACTAATGGTGTGTTTCCAAGGCGCTTTGGGAATGTGGACCGTCACCCTTAACCTAATGCCACTCGTTGTTATGGGCCATTTATTAGGGGGTTTTTCCATTCTTGCTTGCCTTTATCTGTTGCATTTGCGCTTATCCGGATTTCGCATTCCCGGTGGCGATCCTCATGTGAGACGACTCGCCCGATATACCATGTTTGGCCTGTTAATTGTTATCACTCAAATAGCCTTGGGGGGATGGACTTCCGCTAATTATGCAGCCTTGGCATGTACCGAGTTACCGGTATGTGAACCCGGATGGATAGATAATCTCAACTTTTCCGGGGCATTCAGTTTACCCATCGCCGAAACCTATGAATATGGCGTACATGATTATTCAGCGCGGATGACAATGCACATTATGCATCGGATAGGGGCATTAATTACCTTTGTCTATCTTTGTTGGCTAGCCATTAAAATATATAAGGTGGCGCATACCGAACGGTTTAGAAATCAAGCTATTCTGCTGGTATTAGTGTTAGGTTTACAAGTAGCACTAGGTGTCAGCAATGTTGTTTTTGGGTTACCTTTAATTGTAGCGGTATTACACAATGCGATTGGCGCTAGCTTGTTACTAGTGATGGTATTAATTAATTACACTTTATTCAGGAAAGCCTAGCAGATAATGGCATCTAAAATACTCGATCAAGAAATCAAAAATACGCCACAGGTTAAGTGGCGCGATTATTATGAAATGACCAAGCCCAACGTGATTTTGCTGCTGTTATTAACGGCGGTAGTGGGTATGTGCTTATCAACCCCTGGCGCATTACCCTGGCAACCAGTCATTGTCGGCTTGTTGGGTATTGGCTTACTTTCTTCCTCTGCGGCGGTGATCAATCACGTCGTAGACCGACAGATCGATGCCAAAATGGCCCGTACTCATAATCGTCCCGTGCCCAAAGGCAAAATTAGCCCACGAAGAGCTCTCATTTTTGCATTTGTATTGGCAGCAATTGGTTACCTAAGTTTAGAAGTGTGGGTTAATACCTTAACCGCAATGTTAACACTGGCCAGTATGGTGGGCTATGCGGTGATCTATACCATGTACCTTAAACGGGCCACCCCACAGAATATCGTAATTGGGGGGCTGGCGGGAGCCGCTCCACCACTACTAGGATGGTGCGCGATTACCAATGAAATTCATCCTTACGCGTTATTGTTGGTACTCATAATTTATACTTGGACACCGCCGCATTTTTGGGCCTTAGCCATCCACCGCGAAAAAGATTATGCGCGCGCTGGAGTACCAATGTTGCCGGTAACCCATGGCGTTGAATTCACCAAGACATCGGTGTTCTTATATACCATTTTACTTGGAATCGTTTGTTTACTGCCCTATTTGGTGGGAATGACCGGACTGATTTATCTGTTTGGCGCGACCTTATTAAATGCCGGCTTTTTATATTATGCATGGAAATTAAAATTCGACAGTAATGATAACACCGCGATGCAAACCTTCCGCTATTCCATTATTCATCTGATGTTATTGTTTATTGTGCTACTGTTTGATCACTATTTCGTTTTCCAATTATGAATATTAAAAATATCATCATTGGTGTCATACTGATTGCATCCTTAGCAGGAGGCATTTATTTATCTACCGTTATTTCTCCCAAAGAATCGATTCAATATGCCGATCTATATCCGCAACCCCGGGCTCTTGGGGATTTTGAATTAACCGACCAAAATGGCCAGCCATTAACGGCTAACCAACTTAAAGATCACTGGACACTGACCTTTGTAGGTTACACTTTCTGTCCCGATATATGCCCAACAACATTGGCAGAATTACAGTCCATCTATCCTGCATTACAGCGCATAGAAAGCCAATATCCGGTTCAAGTCTTATTTATTTCAGTGGATCCCGGTCGAGATACAACCGCTAGATTGAAAGAATACATCAACTATTTTAATCCTCAGTTTATTGCCGCGAGCGCTGAGCATAAGACGCTATTCCCACTGGTACGCAAAATGGGCATGATGTACGGGATGAACGAAAGTACCGATGGGGATAATTATTTAGTCGATCATAGTGCGTCTATTGTCATTATTAACCCCGCTGCCCAAGTGATTGGCCGTTTTAAGCCTAAACATGAACTTGGCAAGCCAGCTATTAGTGATGGACAGCAGATATTGACCGATATGCCGATCATCATGCAATCAAACTAAGGCCTAATTCAGCCAGTTACCATTTTTATCGGCGACAAAAAACGGCTGTGAATACCAATAATAATGTCCCTTGTGGGTATTACTCGGCACGGTACAATTAATCCGGGTACGACCGATTGGAATAACCTGATCTACGCCAACCTGCACGGTATTTTTATTCCAGTTAACCTCTAATGGCTTGCCTTTTAAAAAACAGGCAAATAGGGCCGGATTAAAATCGACTGTGGATACTTGTAACTCTAACTGAGGATAGGTATCACCCGCATTAAATTGCGGATCCTGAACGTTACTGTGCTCTACTGGCATTGCTAATGAAGCCAGTTTGACTTTGAGGCTATCTAAACTCGCATAAATTCCCGCGGCGGGATAACGCGGTAAAGCGGTAAAATCACTATCGCCGGATATGGCACCCGACTGTTGGCCGAATCCAATATATCCCGACTGTTTTACCCATTTTTGCAGTGCGGAATTATATTCTCCATATGGATAAGCCAAATACTTCAGACTATATCCCAATTGTTGCAGTAATTTAGCTTCAGCATCAACAATATTGCTTGTCACACGGTTTAACCACGCTGAGTGTGACTCTGCGGCTTGGCGTTGTAAAAGGTGTAAATGGTCGTTGGTATGATTGGCAAATAGGACTTTTTGGCTGGATAAAGATTTCACTTGCTGCCAATTCAATTGATTGGTGCGCTGACCAATTTCATCCGGATTAATAAAAATTGTATAGGGGAATTGATATTCTTTAAGGATAGGATCGGCATTTTGCAAAATATTGATATAGCCATCATCAAACGTAATCGCTACCACATTATCCGGCAACACTTCGGTATCTGTAGTTAACGTCTCAATCACTTTATCCAATGGCCACACTTGATAATGCTGTTGCAAAAATGCCATATGCTGACGAAACTGAGCAGTACTAATAGTCGTGCTTGGAGGGGTATCTTCTCCAACATGATGATATTGTAAAATCACTACACTCGGTTTGGCTTGAATAACAGCACTACACGCAACCAACATGATGAAGCTAAGCCATTGAAGGCGTGAAATTAAATTCTTGATCGTTATTCCCTATTGATTCAGTTACCCTGTCATTAACGTTATTTAAGCACGTCTCAAAATGAAAAAACACTGGTTCTGGAATAAATCAGAACACCGCAAAATCGCGCTAATCAGCGTTCCGATGTTACTAAGTAATATCACCCAACCTTTACTGGGCATGGTCGACACCGCCGTTGTCGGACATATGGCATCAGTTGACTTTTTGGCGGGTGTCGCCATTGGCGCGATGCTGATTACACAAATATATTGGTTATGTGGTGCATTGAGAATGAGCACCACCGGATTGAGTGCACAAGCGAAAGGCCAGCAGTCTGCGCACAATGCCTGCAAAGTATTAGTGCAATCGTTAAGTATTTCCTTACTCATTGCCATCATCATTTTTATTGCTAGGTTTGGGTTGCTGCAATCGGCTCTTTACTTCACCCAACCAGAACATAACGTTGCCAATATTACTCAACAGTATTTTTATATTCGCGTTTGGGGAGCCCCAGCCGCCTTAGCCAGTTTAGTTTTAGTGGGTTGGTTATTAGGCCAGCAAAATGCCAAATTGGTGATGTGGGTACAGATTGTCGGTAACACCGTTAATGTTCTACTAAATATACTGCTGGTATACGGTTTTGGCTTGGGCGTGGAGGGCGTCGCGCTAGCGACGGTTATCGCTGAGTATTGCATGTGTATCGCCATGCTTTATTACGCATTGAAAAAAATCGACTTAAGTTACTTTTCCGCTAGCTGGTTTTATTTTAGTCAGCTCACGTCGTTATTCTCGATCAATTCTGCCATGTTTATCCGCAATGTTGCACTGCAACTTTGTATGGCATTTATGGTCATTCAGGGAGCGCGCTGGGGAGAAATGACGGTCGCCATTAATAGCATTTTGCATCAATTTTTTATCTTGTGCGCCTTAGGGCTGGATGCGATCGCTTATGCGGTCGAAGCACTTGTTGGGGAGAGCAAAGGGGCAAGGCACACAGATTCAATTGTCTCACGAACCTGCCTTGGTCTGTGTTGGTCAAGTGCGCTTTCTATTTTCTACTGTCTGATTTATCTGCTTTTCGGTGAGTACATCATTGATCTCATGACCGATATTACGGCGTTGCAACAACACGCAAGAAACTTTCTGATTTATATCTGGATATTACCGCTGCTAGGTCATTGGTGTTTTTTAATGGACGGCGTTTATGTGGGACTTGGACGCGCGAAAGCCATGCGAAATTCCATGATCGTCAGTGCTGCTTTAGGCTTTTTCCCAGTATTTTATCTATTTAACACGCTGGGCAATGATGCGCTCTGGTTAGCTTTATTAAGCTTTTTAACATTACGTGGCATGACGTTGTTGTGGCATTTTAATTATCTTCGGAAGAAGGCGGTGTTACTCGATTAAGCACTTGCGAGAAACGATTGGCAAACAACCCAATATATCCCCAGACTGCCACTATAAAACCAGGAATTAACAGCACTAAACCAGGCACTTGCAATACATAATACCGTTCAGTTCCGACTAAAATTAGCAGTACACCCACCGCAAAAATCACTAACCCAATAATAAACAAGCGCCAACTCTTATGCGGGTTGGCGCCTGCTCGGTAGATGAAATTACGGATAGACATAAATTTATGTCCAATTATTAATAATAGGAATGCTCACCCGCTTCATGTTCAGTGGCATCTTTGACTCCGGTTAATTCATTCGGAAACTGGGCTAACAGTTGTTTTTCAATGCCTTCTTTAAGCGTGACATCCACCATCGAGCAACCGTTACAGCCACCACCAAATTGCAATCGTGCAATACCCTCCGGGGTTATTTCCACCAGAATGACCTTGCCACCATGACTGGCCAATTGCGGGTTAATCTCAGCATCAATCATATAGTTAACACGATCCATTAAAGGAGCATCATCATCGACCTGACGCACTTTAGCGTTAGGCGCTTTAAGGGTTAATTGCGAGCCCATTTGATCGGTTACAAAGTCAATCTCGGCATCTTCCAGAAAAGGGGCGCTTTCAGCATCAACTACCGCATCAAAACCGTTAAAGTTCAATCGCATATCTGTTTGTTCTACCGCATCTGCGGGGCAATAGGATACGCCACATTCAGCGTTAGGTGTGCCTGGATTAACCACAAAAACCCGAATATTAGTTCCTTCGGCCTGACTGCTAAGTAACTTGCCAAAATGCGTTTGGGCAGATTCGGAAATATTGATCATAAAAAATCCTATGATTATGTGACTGGTATGGGTACTAGTTTAACAAAATTACCTGACCAAATCACTCAAGTAATAATTCGCCTGAACGCCGGACAAAAAGTGTCATAACAATTTAAATTTTATATAGCATTAAGGCTTTCAATTGCTAGAAAACTCAAATTCAACAGGCTCAAAAATAGCGCGACTTAAAAGTGCGTCTATTCCAAGTTCAGATTAGTTACTATATGGCGCTGCTACGGCCATATTCAAGCGAACCAAAACGAAAAATATCGATACTGTTATATTCAATCTGGCAGCGCCACACATATACTCCATATATCTATTCGCATATCAGGATTGGCTTGCTTCAATGTTGTAGCCAGTTCATTTACGGTGGTGCCAGTGGTAATAATGTCATCAAAAATAGCAACATGCTGATAAGCCGGCACTGCATTGAGAACAAAAGCATTGTGCAAATTCTTGCGGCGTTGAGCCCCGGTTAAATCTGTCTGAGGTTGTGTCGCCCGCACTCGACGGCAAAGCTCATATTGTAAATAAAGACCCGTTTGTTTAGTAATATGGCGGGCGATTTCAAGACTCTGATTGTACAAACGCTGCCTAAAACGTCTCGGATGCAGGGGCACCGGAATAACTGCCTGTGGCAAGGTAATTGATTCACTAAGCACATAGTGACAGAACAGGTCAGCCAATGCTTTGGCATACAGTGTCCGATGTGAAAATTTTAAGCCAATTAACATATTACTTAGCGGCCATCGATATGCACCAAGCGCCAATAGTTGCTCACACTTAAGTTGCGGCAAGGCTTGCTGAATAACTGGAAAATTGAGTAAATTAGCTTGGCAATTAGCCAAATCAAACGTCGTTATATCCTGTCGACAACACCGGCAAATCAGTGATGATGACAGTTGCAAACAAATTAAACAGGATTGCTGTTTGAGTATATTAGCTAACAGCGCTTTGAATGGATGAAACGACTCAAGGCTCATATCCCTATTCCTCTTCCTAATTATCCCTTATGCTTAGGCGCTTTGAATCTAAGATTGATAAATATAGACCATATGAACACTTCTGTTTTTAGTCACGCACAAGGTATCGGCCCTGATTTAGTCTTATTACATGGTTGGGGAGTCAACTCCGGTGTGTGGGAGCCACTTGTTCGAGAAATGAGTGCAAATTTTCGGCTAACATGTATTGATCTACCCGGGTTTGGCCGCAGTATAGATTGCTTGCCGGAACAATATGATTTGGCCAGTTTAAGTAATCTGCTGCTCCCCCACATTCCCGCTAATAGCATTATCATGGGTTGGTCTCTAGGTGGACTTGTGGCCAATCAAATAGCCATTGAGCAGCAAGTGGCATTGCGTGGTGTTATTAGCGTGGCATCTTCGCCTAAGTTTGTTGCTGAAAATAATTGGCCAGGCATGGCGCCGGATGTGTTGCAGTTATTTGCCAAGCAACTTGAAGGGGATTTCAATAAAACGCTGGAACGTTTTTTAGCCATACAAGCCTTGGGCAGTCCCAGCGCCCGTAAGGATAGCAAAATACTAAAACAATCGATAAACCAGTACCCTACGCCCTGTGCAGAAGCACTGT
The DNA here is from genome assembly GCF_048268085.1 of Neptunicella sp. Taxonomy (NCBI): domain Bacteria; kingdom Pseudomonadati; phylum Pseudomonadota; class Gammaproteobacteria; order Alteromonadales; family Alteromonadaceae; genus Neptunicella; species Neptunicella sp. The sequence continues at coordinate 41,729 of NZ_JBLWWF010000025.1, forward strand.
ATGGTGGTTTAGATATATTGCAGACTGCCGATATTAGAGCGGACCTGGCAAAGCTAAATATTCCCGTATTAAACTGCTACGGCAAACTCGATTCGCTGGTTCCTAGCAAAGTGCATTCATTGATCAGTGACTTATACACCAACAGCCCTCAAACACAGGTCTTTTCTAGCGCTTCACATGCCCCTTTTATCTCTGATCCCGATCGCTTTACAAAGGCCATCACTGAGTTTGTCCATTCAATTTCCCCTTAATGCTATAACCACAGACTGTAACCAAACATTCATCAGGCGAAACAAAAACTAATAAACGCTTCAAAAATACCTATTTTTGGTTAATAATTAACCATGAGGTATGAGAGGAGTAGTGATATGTCGTTTAACGTGACCGATAGTGTCAATTCAGCATTGTTATCTGGAGCATTTGAATCCGGTAAATTTGGCTTGCAAAAAGCCTCTAACGGGATAACTCAAGCATCTATCGATATTGCGAATAAAGCCGCCGAACCGCGCGATACAAACGCAGTTTTAGCCGATGCAGCCAAACAGCAACTGGGTTTGCCACGCAATTTATTATCCGGATTAAACAATCAGGATAATCTAACTAACGATCTGCTTTCATTGCAGAACAATCTTAACTTTGCTCAAGCCTCTTCCAAAGTGGTCGGCACCGCACATGATGTGCTTGGCAAGATAATTGACGATATTGCCTAACTAATAATCGAGTATTTTGATGAATATCGTCACCCCACTCCCTACTGCAATACCGTTTACTACATCCAATGTGAACACGGAATCTGCGCGTCGCGATAGTCAGTTGCGCGAAACGATTCCCGCACTATCCAACGGTGAAAAATCCGCAGCAGAGAGTGGATTAGGATCAGAATCAGACAAAGCGAAAGCAGCAGGGCAACCCCCTTTACCCGTCACCTATGAAAAACCGCAACCCAACCAGACTGCGGCAAATCAAAATTCGCCGGGCAAAGATAATGCTGAAGATCCTAGTGCAGGCAAACAAAATGCCGAGGATAAACAGCAAGAACAACAGCAGCGTTCTGATAAGCAAGAAATTGAAGAACTAAAAGATCGGGATACTGAGGTCAGAAATCATGAGCAGGCTCATGCTCAAACCGGTGGGCAATATGCAGGTGCACCAAACTTTGAATTTAAATCAGGTCCTGACGGACAGCGTTATGCGGTAAGTGGTGAGGTGTCAATCGACATCTCGTCAGAAGCCACCTCTGAAGAAACGTTGCGTAAAATGCAACAAGTCAGGGCTGCCGCTTTAGCCCCCACCGAGCCTTCCCCACAAGATTTAAACGTGGCCAGTGAAGCGAGCAAAAAAGCCAGCGAAGCTAGAGCCGAGATAGCCGCTAAAAGCGCGGAAGAAACCAAACAAAGTTTCACTGATGTCTTTAGCGATGAACCAGCAGACACCAAAGTTGGCCCTGAATTAGCGGATATTGTAACAGGCAGTGGAGTTGACTCGGTTCGTCGTTCCTTACGTGAAGACGATCCTGTCGCTGCAGCAGGGGGAGCAGAAGTTTCTCTTGAAAGCAGTGACAATGAGCAAATCCGCCAGCGTTTAGAACAGCGGGATCCACTAATCAATCGATTTGCTTTACGCATTACCGACCATTATTTACAAACATCTCAACCGAATGACCCCAACATTCAGTTAAGTGCCTAGTATCATTGCAGTGATTTAAGTGGCAATCCACTATTGCCACTAAACCTTAATTAACTAACCTCTACGTTTTGCATTGGCAAAAGCATCGGCTAACGCATTCCCCATAATCGCATTGCCACGATTGGCTTGAGGTTGGGCTCCCCGACTAGTTTTTGGGGCTTTTTCATGGACTTTTTTAGTGTTTTTCTCTGCTGGTTTAGCCACCACTTCATCATCCATTCGCATGGTTAATGAAATACGTTTACGTGCAACATCTACTTCCAACACTTTAACTTTAACAATATCGCCAGCTTTAACTACTTCACGGGGATCGGAAACAAACTTGTTAGTCAGCGCCGAGATATGCACCAGACCATCCTGATGAACCCCAACATCCACAAAAGCACCAAAATTAGCCACGTTGGTAACGACACCTTCTAACGTCATGCCTAATTTAAGATCTGAAATTTTGTCCACACCATCTTTAAAGGTCGCGGTTTTAAACTCGGGGCGAGGATCACGGCCTGGTTTTTCTAACTCTTTAAGAATATCGGTAATGGTTGGCAAACCAAATTCATCACTAACAAATGTGTCTGGCTTCAAGCGTCGTAATAGCTCAGTATTACCAATTAAATCATTCACAGCCGTTCCCGCTGTTTCAACAATTTTGGTCACCAATGGATACGCTTCAGGGTGCACCGCAGAACGATCCAACGGATCCTTACCATTCATCACCCGCAAGAATCCAGCAGCCTGTTCAAAAGCTTTGGGTCCCAATCGGTCCACGTTTAACAATTGCTTGCGCCCTTCAAACGCACCATGAGTATCACGAAATTGCACAATATTATTAGCGAGCGTTTTGTTTAATCCTGACACATGAGAAAGCAAAGCTACGGAAGCGGTATTTAAGTCGACACCCACCGCATTCACACAATCTTCTATGACAGTCTCAAGACTTTTACCTAAATTACTTTGACTCACATCATGCTGATATTGACCTACACCAATGGCTTTAGGTTCGATCTTCACCAGCTCAGCCAACGGATCTTGCAAACGTCGAGCAATGGATACGGCACCTCTTAAGGACACATCCATATCGGGAAATTCTTTGGAGGCTAACTCAGAGGCCGAATAAACCGACGCTCCAGCTTCACTCACCACTATTTTATTTAAACCAAACTGGGGATTGGCTTTAATCAATTCAGCAACGAGCTTGTCAGTTTCTCGTGAGCCAGTACCGTTACCAATACTAATTAGTTGCACTTTATATTGCTGACACATATTGGCCAACGTTCTAACCGATTTATCCCAATGATTTTGTGGCGCATGAGGGAAGATGGTATTGGTCGCCAGTACTTTCCCGGTTTCATCTACTACTGCGACTTTTACACCGGTACGCAAGCCCGGATCGAGCCCCATTGTCACTTTAGCTCCGGCTGGCGCAGCCATTAATAAATCATTTAAGTTTTTGGCAAAGACTTGTATTGCTTCTTGCTCGGCATTGTCGCGCAACAAACCAAACAACTCATTTTCCATATGCAGTAATGTTTTAATCCGCCACGTCCACTGCACAACGGATTGTAACCACTTATCTGCAGCACGATCAGAAAAGGTTAAGCCTAAATGTTCCGCAATTATCACTTCACAATATGAGCTTCGCACATCATCTTGCTGACCGGGATCAGCGACCAAACTGACTTGTAGAATACCTTCATTACGCCCCCTGAACATAGCCAATGCCCGATGAGAAGGGGTTTTCATTAGCTTCTCTGTATGTTCAAAATAGTCCGAAAATTTAGCTCCGGCTTGTTCCTGACCAACCACGACCTTACTGCTGATAAAAGCATGTTCGATTAGATGCCGTCTGATTTTTTGCAGTAACACCGCATCCTCGGCAAAGCGCTCCATCAAAATAAATTTGGCACCATCTAGAGCCGCTTTGGTGTCTGCAACACCAGCATCTGGATTAACATAATCTGCCGCTTGCTGATCTGGATCTAATGTCGGGTCAGCGAATAAGGCATCGGCCAGCGGTAATAATCCTGCTTCGATGGCGATCTGACCTTTCGTTCGGCGCTTAGGCTTATAAGGCAGATACAAATCTTCCAGCTCAGTTTTACTTTGTACGCGAGTTAACTGTGTTTCTAATTCCGGGGTCAGCTTTTCCTGTTCACGGATAGACTTGATAATGACTTGCCGTCTATCTTCCAACTCACGCAAATATTGCAAACGCTGCTCCAGCTGACGCAATTGAATATCATCCAACCCTTGCGTTGCTTCTTTCCTATACCGAGCAATGAAGGGAACAGTTGCGCCATCATCTAATAAAGCGATGGCGGCTTGTACCTGTTGAGGACTGACCTGAAGTTCGTTAGCGATTGTGTTAGTTATCATGTAAAAGCTCTTGCTGGTAAATTGAAACGTCTAATTTGAAGGCATCTATAAGGGTTAATTGAGCAGTTTATCATTGGTAGCGGATCGGACAGAGTACTTTTTAAACTTGTCAGACTTAACGGTACTATTACTCCTCAAATGGCAACGAATAACGAATGTTAACCACATACCATTGTTTTGCACCATTCGGGGTTTGCACAACAACCTCATCATCAACCTGTTTTTTTAACAGTGCCCGTGCCATTGGAGAGTCAATAGAAATATAATCTTTTGCATCACCATATATTTCTTCGGGGCCAACAATTCTGAATTGCTTGACATCACCGACATCATTCTCAATTTCAACCCAAGCGCCAAAAAACACTCTCCCTTCTTGCTGCGGCGAATAGCTGACTATTTGTAATTCAGGCAGTAATTTTCTTAGATAACGAACACGACGATCAATTTCTCTTAACTTGCGTTTGTTATATTGATAATCGGCATTTTCACTTCGATCACCTAAGCTGGCTGCCCAAGTAACAATCTTGGTTATTTCCGGCCTTTGGTTATACCAAAGTTCATCATGTTCATCTTTTAGCTTTTTATAGCCTTCCGCTGTAATTAATTTTGTTTTCAAGTCCGAACCTTATTATAAAAATAGCGACTCATCTTTAAGAAGATTATTCTGACTAGCGCGCCAATTCATCGAATGACAATTTGCAGTTTACCCTTAGGTTAACCGAGTACCTTATCCATTAGTTTAGTCACCGTGAAGCAAAATTTATTCAGCTATTATGTGGCAACAGATTAGCGCTTTTTGTTATAAAAAATCACTAACTAAACCGCTAGGGTGAACTACACTATAACTAACACCGCAGATAAACAGGAGGTCGATTATAAAGCGTTCTGAATATCAGGTTTACCTCAATGTTAACGCATAAAAAATGGCAACAAACGCTATTGATTGAAAGAGGTAAGTCATTGAAATACATACTTTCCAGTTCAACAATCAGCCGGGCTAACCGGTCATCATCCCCCGTATAACGGGACATAAAATGAATGGGAAAAGGCTCAGCAAGGAAAACAAGCTGAATATCATTGAAAACAAAGCCGGGTCGAATGCCCGGCTTTTTAATTAACGGTCAAATTCCAACCGCCACATTGTTACTCTTTCGCATCGGCTTTTTTGACAATTTCCAATAACTCCACATCAAATATCAATGTTGAATTAGGAGTGATTTTACCGGTACTTCTAGCACCATAAGCCAATTCAGCTGGAATATAAAAACGGTAGGTAGAGCCTACATTCATCAATTGAACACCTTCCGTCCAACCCGCTATCACGCGATTAAGTGGAAATACAGCGGGCTCGTTACGAGCATACGAAGAATCAAATTCCGTTCCATCCAGCAATGTCCCTTTGTAATGCACCTTGACCGTATCTTCAGCTTTCGGCTTTTCACCATCACCTTGTTTAAGTACTTCATACTGAAGACCAGATTCGGTTACCGTTACCCCTTCTCGTTTAGCGTTTTTAGCTAAGTACGCCTCACCGGCCTTAATATTTTCTGCACCAGCAGCTTCTGCTTTTGCCGCCTGTTTTTCGGTAACTAATGTACGTAACGCTGTAATTTGCTCTTGTATTTGGTCAGAATCCAAAATGGATTTATCTTCACTAGCCGCAATAATGCCTTTCATCACTAATTGACGATCTAATACCACCCCTGTTTCTTCTTGAATGTTTAACTGTTGGTTTAAGTACTGTCCTAATGAAGCACCTAATGCATAAGCCTGTTTTTCTGCATCTGTTTTTAGTTCTACTGCCGACTCTTTAGTTTGCTCTGCAGCAATTTGAGTTTTGCTTTCGTTACTTTGCTCTTGTTGGCACGCAACTAAACCTAGCGATGACAAAAGCAATAATGCAACTGATGTGTACTTCATGAAAATCTCCAAATGATAATAAAATCAATGATGTATAAAAATTAATTGTCAATAAAAAAGACTATTGTGACAAATCGACTCTGGTAAATTACCCCGTCTGTACAAGACAAAAAATAGGACGGCTAATTGACAATAGGATTAGTCTAAAATTCCTTTTAATCGTAAAAACAATTCCGTTGCCATGATGAAATAAGCTGAGTAGTTATATCAAAGCGCTTATACTAAACCCACCGTAGTAAAAGAGAAACCGGTTATGCTGTTGTTTTTTCGATTATGGGTACTTTCCTTAATCCTGACAGGCTGCTCTTTCGCCATAGATGAGCCGTTAAAATCATCGACCCATAGCAAAGGTGGCGCACTCGCTGCAGTTATTGCAAACGACGCCAGTTTAAGTGTGGTGTCGGGCATTTCACAAAATGTGACCGTTTGGGATTTAACTCAAAATACCGCCAAATATCATTGGAGCCATCAAGGTGAAGGCAATAATCTGGTCGTCAGCCTTGCCATTGCTTACGATAATTCTTATGTCGTCACATCAGATAGAGAAGCATTTGGTTTATGGAATCTGACAACAGGTGATCCCGATGGCTTTTGGCGAATTGATGAATCCAATATTCGAGATATTGCCGTATCGAATCAGGGTCGCGGCATTTTAGTCGGACGGAGTAACGGCAAAGTGATGTTTTTTGAACCCAAAACAGGCCGCCGATTAGAGTTTTTAGGTCATCAGGAAAAGATTAACAGTGTAGACTTATCTCCCAACGGCTTTTATGCACTAACCGGTGGCAATGATTATGTGGCTTATTTGTGGGACACTCGCAGTGGTCAAGTCATCTACAAGTTTACCCATCCAAGTCGAGTCACAATGGTGGCACTGGATCCTGAGGGACGTTATGCCTTCACCGCTGATAGTCAAAAGCTGGCCAGAATATGGGATATACAAACGGGCAAGGAAGTTAGCCGCCTGCACTATTTTGAGCGTCAGAAAATTTTCAGTTCTGCCCGGTTTTCTAAAGATGGTAAACAGTTACTTACCGGCTCGCCCACAAGACGCATAGACTTATGGGATGTAGCAACAGGAGAAAAACTACAAGAGTGGCGAGTCGCACCGCGAGAAGGCCCCCAACCTCAAGGAGCCGTTGTTTACGCAGTTGGTTTCCTGAACGAGCATAGTCTAATTTCAGAAAGTAGTAGTGGTTTAGCTGAAGTGTGGCCACTGGAGAGTAACAAGTGAATGAATTAATTAATCAAATAGAACAGTTAGAAACGAAAGTGGCGTTTCAAGAAGATACCATTGAACAACTTAATGACGCTTTAACCAATCAACAACATCAATTGGAAAAATTACAGTTCCAAATGCAATATTTGTTGGATAAAGTGAAAACCATGCAAGGCTCTAATATTGCTCGTGAAGATCAGGATGTACCACCGCCTCACTACTAAAGGCTATAGGAAACACTATGCAAGAACAAAAGTCTCAGATCATTTCCAGTAATGGCGATCCATTATTAAGCAATAAAGAAACCGGCCGTTCCAAAGAGAGAAAGCAAGAAAATAGCGAATTTGTCTCGGTTATCGTTAAACGCACTGACGAAACCTTTCGCCATCCCGATGATATTCTTGAAAAAGCCATACAAGAAGGTAAGGAGCAACTCGAAAGACCTGCAGCCTCTCTGTTTTTATCCGCGGTTGCAGCCGGAATGATTCTCTGTTTTAGTGTGTTAGCGGTAGCAGTAATGGCCAGTTTGATCCCTGATTTAAGCCATGGATTGAATAAGGTCGTTGTGGCCGCAGTCTATCCTCTCGGCTTTGTGCTATGTATTTTAAGTCGAACACAATTATTCACTGAACATACTGCCACCGCGGTGTATCCAGTCTTAGACGGAAAATCCAACTTTAATAAGTTATTCCGCCTTTGGGCGGTCGTCGTGGCCGGTAACTTAGTCGGCGGGGCGGCTAGTGCAGGTCTGTTAAATATCGCAGAGGATGTCATTCAAGCCAGTCGCGGCTATGCCATATTAGCCGAACATTTAATGCATTTTTCCACTACCACGTTGTTTGTTAGCGCCATCTTAGCCGGCTGGTTAATGGCTCTAGGGGCATGGATTGTGCTGTCGACTTATTCAACCTTGAGTCAAATATTTAGCATTTATATCGTAACGTTTATTATCGGTTTAGGCGGGTTACATCACTCAATTGCTGGTTCCATCGAATTGTTTGCTGCTTATTTTGCCAGCGATAATATTGCCTTCTTTGAACTAGTGCCGATCATTTTAACAGTGTTGGCTGGCAATATGGTCGGTGGCAGTGTATTTGTTGCCGTGCTCAACTATGGCCATATTCGTCATAGTCAGCGCAGTAATTAATCGTCACTATTCCGGCTTGAACACACCAATAACTTGTTCCTGATCCCGGCTAGCCTGCTGAACCTTTTCGTCAGGCTGGCTATCATTATATCCGCATTTTACACATTCCAGTTTTTCAATATTATCTTGCCAAAACAGCATAATGCTATCCAAGGCTTTACATTCAGGGCAAACGGCACCAGCTATAAATCGTATTTTGCTTTTTTCTGACATATCCACACAATCATTATTCATCAATGTCCAGTAAACAAGAGTTGTTTGCTGGCTAAGGGATAAGGATAATACCCCAAAATAATCCAATGAGCGAAAGATGATCCAGTTTTCCGATGTCGTACTGATGCGCGGCAGCAAAATATTGTTAGAAGGGGCCAATGCACGTATTTATCCGGGCCATAAAGTAGGGCTCATCGGCGCAAACGGATGTGGTAAATCAAGTCTCTTTGCACTGCTAAAAAAACAATTACAAACCGACCAAGGTGATGTAAATCTGCCACAACAATGGCGCTTAGCCAGCGTGGCACAAGAAACCCCGGCGGTTGAGCGCAGTGCAATTGATTATGTCATTGATGGTGATCAACGTTACCGTGAATTGCAAACACAGTTAGTTGCTGCCGAGCAAAGTCACCAAGGTGAAAAAATCGCCTCTATTCATCTTCAACTTGAAGAAGCCGGCACTTATGATATTCAAGCCAGAGCCGCAACCATTCTCAATGGCCTAGGCTTTTCAGCCGAACAAATAGAGCACCCTGTCACGGCATTTTCAGGTGGTTGGCGCATGCGTCTTAATCTGGCTCAAGCGCTAATATGTCACTCCGACTTATTGTTACTCGATGAACCGACTAACCACCTGGATTTAGATGCCGTTATCTGGCTGGAAAAATGGCTACAACGTTATACCGGAACCTTATTACTAATCTCTCACGATAAGGAATTTCTGGATAATACCATCGGCCATATACTGAGCATTGAACAATGCCAACTGGTCGCATACTCCGGCGGCTACTCTGCTTATGAAAAGCAACGGGCCGAGCGTTTGCGCCTGCAACAAATAAACTATCAGCGTCAGCAAGAAAAAGCGGCGCATTTGCAATCTTTTATCGATCGTTTTGGCGCCAAAGCCAGTAAAGCCAAACAAGCCCAAAGCCGGGTTAAACAACTAGAAAAAATGGAAATGTTACTACCGGCCCATCAGGACAGTGCCTTTTCGTTTTCTTTTCCTCCTCCGCCTAAATTACCTAATCCTTTAGTGAGTATGGATCAGGTTCAGGTGGGTTACGACGACACCATTGTTCTGGAAAAACTACAATTAAACCTGGTTCCGGGAAGCAGGATAGGCCTATTGGGTCGCAACGGTGCCGGAAAATCCACCTTAATTAAATTATTAGCCGGTGAGAAAAAACCAATTCAGGGCGAATACCTTACCTCAGCCGGACTTCAGATTGGTTATTTTGCCCAGCATCAACTGGAATACCTGCGCGGAGAACATACTCCACTTGATCATTTGGTTAGCATAGATCCCAAAGCCACCGAACACAGCCTGCGGACTTTTTTGGGAAGTTTTGGCTTTAATGGAGATGAAGCTCTCAGTCCTGTCGCCCCCATGTCCGGTGGTGAGAAAGCCCGCTTAGTGCTCGCACTGGTGGTGTATCAAAAACCGAATTTGTTATTGTTAGATGAACCAACCAACCATCTGGATCTTGATATGCGACATGCGCTCAATATTGCATTACAAGGATTTTCAGGCGCAATGGTATTGGTTTCCCATGATCGTTTTTTATTGTCTTCGGTCTGTGATGAGTTTTATTTAGTTGATAAGGGTGCGGTTCAATCTTTTGCTGGTGACCTGGACGATTATCGACAATATTTGCTGCAACAATCCGACCCCACCAATCAAGCAGCTAAATCCGATAAGCCCAGTATTGATCGTAAGCAATTAAAACGACTGGAGGCCGAATTTAGACACAAAACACATCCAATGCGGCAGGCAATTAGCAAACATGAAAAAGCAATGCAGCAATATCAAACCGCTCTGGCCGATATTGAACAAACGTTAACAGATACTGATTTATATAGTTCTGAACGAAAGCAAGAACTCACCAACTTATTACAACAACAAGCGACAAAGAAAGCTCAGCTGGATGATATTGAAATGCAGTGGCTTGAATTACAGGAACAGCTTGAGCAATTACAGCAGGAATTTGACCTTGAAATGGCAGGCTAATTCCTTTTGGCACTTTAGTGGTCAAGTTTATAAATCACACAAAATGCTGTGCTTGCATTTACAAGATCACTACCAGCTCAACGTAAATTTGATTTTAGTGGGCCTTTATCTTAATCAGTCAAATACACGCCTTAGCCAAGATGATTGGCGATGCCTCATTGACTCTATTGCTGATTCAGACCAACAAATAAAACAGCTACGCGAACAACGTAGAGCCATTAAAGCTCAAAATAAAGACTACACAGAGCTGTTGGCAATAGAGTTAAATCAAGAAAAAAAACAGCAAAAGCTGATTATAAATCAACTCAACAAACTCAATCCTGCCACGAAAAATCAACCGGATAATTTAAAGTATTATTGTCTCGCTCAAGGGCTTGAACTGGATAGTTGGTTGATTCGACAAATTGCCCAGTTTAACAACTCAAATTAATTGGCTGGATCTGTCAAAATTCAAGCGTATTAAATCGGTATGCTTGCGCTTATGATTAATCTATAGTGAAATTTCACTTTACAGCACAAATTGTCTTCCGATCACTACATACCTGAATACGTTGTTTTCCCAATTTCAGGTTAAATAATAAGAGTTAATAAAAGACGTGAACGCACAAAGTCATGGACAGATTATCACCAGCGAATTTAAGCCGGCTTGGTGGGCAAAAAACAGACACATACAGACTATTTGGCCACGTTTCTTGCAGCGTCGTCAGCAAATCGCTCTCGACTCCCAGCGGTTAGAGTTGCCCGATGGTGACTTTGTTGATCTCAGCTGGACACCTAAACCGCAAAAATGTCATGGCATTGCTGTTCTGTTTCACGGTCTGGAAGGGTCAGCGCACTCCCATTATGCAAAAGACATGTTAGCAATACTGGCTAAACATGGCTGGCATTGCGTTTTAATGCATTTTCGCGGTTGTAGCGAAACTCCGAATAGATTGGCCCGAGCTTATCATTCTGGCGATACGGCTGATGCCGCCTTTATGCTTAATTGGTTACAACAACGTTTTCCCAAACTGAACAAAGTAGCGGTCGGGTTTTCTTTAGGTGCCAATATGCTGTTAAAACTACTCGGTGAATATCCAAAACAAACGTGGCTGCAAGCGGCGGTGTGTGTGTCGCCACCATTTCGCTTAAATGAATGTGCAGATGCAGTAAATCGAGGTTTCTCGCGCAATTATCAAAAATATTTATTAAAAAGTATGATCCGTAAATTACGTCATAAGATGGCATTCATTGATTATCGCGAATGGTTAAAAATTAAAGCCTCTGAGCTAAATCGTCTCACCAGTTTCCGCTTATTTGATGAACACGTCACTTCAAAATTGCACGGTTTTAAAGATGCCGATGACTATTATCAACAATGCAGTGCTGCAGGTTTTAGTCGGCTGATTCAAACCCCGACCCTAATCTTACATTCCAAAGATGATCCCTTTATGAATCACAAGGTCATTCCTACAGCCAATGAATTATCATCGGCAGTCACGCTGGAATTAAGTGACCAGGGAGGGCATGTAGGGTTTATGCAGGGCACACCGTGGAAACCTACAGTATGGTTGCATCAACGTATCCCACAGTTTTTCAGTCAACAGGGGCTTTGCTAAATTGATCATTCCTATTGAACAGTTAGATACAGACACACTACAAAATATTATTGAATCTTTTGTCTTACGGGAGGGCACTGATTACGGTGAAAACGAAGTCGATATGCGGCAAAAAGTCACTCAGGTACACCAACAGCTAATCAATGGCTATGCAGTCATTGTCTATTCAGAATTACATGAGAGTATCGATATTATTCCCGCAGATAAATTTAAACAATCGGTCAATGAATCCGATTTCCCGCAATAAATTGTCGTTGCCGTCTGTGCGACAAATGTCTCCCCAATAATCTAACACCCAATCGGCTACCAATTCATGACTCGGCCTTTGACGAACCTTGTTCATCTATGCGGTAATGAATAAATTTTGAGCCAATCTTCGCTGATAAGACCAGTATTTTGCTGCGATTTATCCAGTCATGACTATAATGGGGAAAAAATTAAGTGGGCCTGTGTGTTTTTTGTTCACTTAACATGATTAAGCTCGTATTCTGTGAAAAAATACGTAAAGATGAGCTTTTAACTACAAGATCGATGCATAATAGTGAAAATTTTATTAGTTAATGGTCCTAACTTAAATATGTTAGGTAAACGTGAACCGGCTATATATGGCTCACAAAGTCTAGACAATATTGTTGAGCAGCTGAAGGAGCTAGCGACCCAACATCAGATCAGCTTGGAACATGTACAATCCAATGCCGAACATCAATTGCTAGACACTATTCATGCTGCGATGGGTAAAGTCGATTTTATTATTATTAACCCCGGAGCATTGACGCACACCAGTATTGCGTTACGTGACGCATTATTAAGTGTGTCGATTCCGTTTATAGAAGTTCATCTATCTAATATTCACAGCCGTGAAGCTTTCCGACAGCATTCTTATTTAGCTGATAAGGCAATAGGGGTGATATGCGGGTTAGGTCCTCAAGGCTATGAATTTGCATTAATGGCAGCCAAACAACATATGGCTAAGCAAAACTAAAGAGAGTGTTCCATGGATATTCGTAAAATTAAAAAACTAATAGAACTGGTTGAAGAATCCGGTATATCTGAGCTTGAGATTACCGAAGGCGAAGAATCCGTTCGTATCCATCGTGGCAGTAGCGCTTCTGCCGTACCGATGCAGTATTCTGTACCCGCCCCAATGCCTCAGGCAGCTCCAACACCTGCGCCTGCAGCCGCTGCTCCAGCAGAAACCGCACAAGCTCAACCAGCCGAAATAACAGGCCACATTGTGCGTTCTCCCATGGTCGGAACATTCTATACATCACCTTCCCCTGGTGCGAAAAACTTTGTGGAAGTCGGCCAACAAGTCAAAGTAGGCGATCCATTATGTATTGTTGAAGCCATGAAAATGATGAACCAAATTGATGCTGACAAGAGCGGAACTATTACCCAAATTCTAATCGAAAACCAAGAACCGGTAGAATTTGATCAACCCATGTTCGTTATCGAATAATAGGCGCTTATGGATATGCTGGATAAAGTACTTATTGCAAACCGTGGTGAAATTGCCCTGCGGATATTACGTGCCTGTAAAGAATTAGGCATTAAAACCGTTGCCGTACATTCCACAGCAGATCGTGGTTTGAAGCATGTATTGCTAGCAGATGAGTCCATCTGTATCGGCCCTGCGTCGGCAACCGAAAGTTACCTGAATATACCCGCAATTATTGCTGCTGCTGAAGTGACCAATTCAATTGCGATTCATCCTGGTTATGGATTTTTAGCCGAGAACGCTGACTTTGCCGACATGATTGAAAAAAGTGGCTTTGTTTTCATTGGCCCCACAGCCGATACCATTCGCTTGATGGGTGATAAAGTCTCGGCTATTAAAGCCATGAAAAAAGCCGGCGTACCCTGTGTTCCCGGTTCCGATGGCCCTTTAACCGATGATCATGAACGCAATAAAACTATCGCTAAACGAATTGGTTATCCCATTATCGTTAAAGCCTCTGGTGGCGGTGGCGGTCGTGGTATGCGAGTGGTTCGCAATGAAGCGGAATTGGCTTCATCGATTGAAATGACTCAGACCGAAGCTGGTGCTGCATTTGGTAACAGCATGGTTTATATGGAAAAATTTCTAGAAAATCCACGCCATGTTGAAGTTCAAGTGTTAGCTGATGGACAAGGTAACGCCATTCATTTAGGTGAACGTGATTGTTCCATGCAACGTCGTCATCAAAAAGTCGTTGAAGAAGCACCTGCTCCTGGTATTACTGCAGAAATGCGTGAAAAAATTGGTGATCGCTGTCGTCGAGCTTGTATCGAGATTGGCTATCGCGGTGCTGGTACCTTTGAGTTTCTATATGAAAATGGTGAATTCTACTTTATTGAAATGAATACACGTATTCAGGTGGAGCATCCTGTTTCAGAGATGATTACTGGTGTTGATTTGATCAAAGAGCAATTACGAGTCGCTGCTGGTCAGCCATTGTCCTTTGAACAATCACAAATTCAGATCCGTGGGCATGCGATTGAATGCCGTATTAATGCTGAAGATCCGGAAACCTTTATTCCTTCTCCCGGCAAAATCAATATGTTCCATCCTCCGGGCGGATTAGGTGTTCGTTGGGATTCACATATTTATGCGGGTTATTCCGTGCCGCCAAACTACGATTCAATGATAGGCAAACTTATCACCTATGGTGAGAGTCGCGATGTGGCCATTGCCAGAATGCGTTTGGCACTTGATGAGTTGGTGATCGAAGGGATCAAAACCAATGTACCATTGCAACGAAAAATTATGGCCGACGAAAACTTTAGAAATGGTGGTACCAATATCCACTATTTAGAGAAGAAATTAGGGCTATGATCAAATTTTAGCCCAGTAACCACTGGGCTAAATTTTCTTTACTATCGGGGATCGATTGTGAGCATTGAAGTCATTATCGCAAACTATTCCGATCCGAAGCACCAACAAGATATTCCCGCTTTACTGAATCAATACGCCCAAGATCCAATGGGATCAGGCGCACCTCTAGCTACGAACGTATTAAAAAACCTCACCGCTGAACTAGCGAAAGTACCTAATGCATTTTCAGTATTATGTTATGTTAATCAACAGCCTGCAGGTCTTGCGAATTGCTTTCAGGGCTTCTCGACATTTAAGTGTAAACCCTTAATTAATATCCATGACTTAGCGGTGTTATCCCAATATCGTGGAGTAGGAATTAGTCAAAGAATACTGCACGTAATCGAACAAGAAGCACAACTTAGAGGCTGCTGTAAAATCACATTAGAAGTACTTGAAGGTAACCATATTGCCCAGCAAGCTTATCTAAAATTTGGTTTTGCGGGCTATCAGCTTGATGTTAAGACAGGTAAAGCGTTGTTTTGGGAAAAGCCAATCTCTTGAAATAGTATTAATAACCTACTTGAATTAATTCGATTTCCCCCTATATCTATTAATACCGAATTAAAAAAATTTCTATTGAACTTTTTAGCACTTATTAGCACCTAACAGTTAACAGCAGTAGAATTAATAGTAAGATAACAATGAATCAGATGTTGGAAAAACCTAAATTTACCTCACTACTCTTAGCAGTTGTGGCGTTGGTTGTTAATCTTTTCCAACCTAATCTAACGTTAACCAAGGGATATAGCGCCCCTGAACTCACCGTTCAAGTAAGCATTAGTGCCGATCAAGATGATCAAAACAAGACTTCCGCTGATCCTGATCTAGATTACTTCATTCCTGCGCATCTTAATAAAACGGATATTATCCGCCAATCAGTCAATAGTATTCCAGCTCAATTACCCGCTCAACGGGTATCAAACTACCAAACAATACAAGCACGTGCCCCACCTTTGAGTTTTGTTTAATACCATTTCTATCCGAAGTATTTAACAAATTAACAATATAAAGGTGAACACATGTCGAACTTTAAATTATTGGCAGCACAAAATTTAGATCAGTATGCACTGAGTCAAGAATCAAAAATTCAACCATTGCAGTTAACTAGCCCAGCAATTGAGATAATGACTAATTACTCTCGTAATCCACCACTGATGCTGGACAAAGAAATGCCCATCGACGAAGCGCTTTCATTAATGAAAAGTGCTCATGTCAGTGTATCACTGGTATCAAATAAACTTGATGGTTTTATAGGAACAGTCTCATTAGTCGATTTGCAAAGTTCTCGTGTACTGAGCGTCGCCAATCGCCTGGGTGTGAACCGCAATGACCTGACGATTGGTCATTTAATGGTACCAAAAAGTCAATTTAAAGGGATCCAATTACAGACCATATTAAACTCTACTATAGGTGATGTATTGCACACCATGGAGCACCTTGGCTTACAACATATATTGGTTATCGCTCAATCAACAATGGAAATAGTGGGAATGATTTCAGCTAGAGACATTTCTAAGCGACTACATATTCCAATTCAGATTAGTCCCTTACCCAGTAGCTTTCAGGAGGTCATGCTGGCCGTTGGTCATCCTTAGTAGCCTGCATAGAATATCGTCAAGAGCCCACATCCAGTGGGCTTTTTTATGCCAATAAGAAGGTGAAGGAGACCGCTTTTAGCTGCACAGCAGCGTGGTTGACTGAACGACCGGCAAGGATGCCGGGCTGGAGATAGCCCCATGGACGGGTGACAGATGATTTC
>NZ_JBLWWF010000026.1:0-34372 GCF_048268085.1 Neptunicella sp.
TCTTCACTTTCACGCAGGCGAGTTTGTGCAGTCCGTTTAATATGGTATTGGCGTAACCAATAAATAAATATCAATAAAGCAAATGTACTATAAGCGGCTAAAGCATAAGGGGTCAGCCAAAACGGAGCATCAACCACAATTTCTATTTCATTGGCTTGTGACCAAGGTCCACCACGTACGCGGGACTGAACGCGCAAGCGATAGGAGCCAAAATCCAGATTGGTAAAGGTTGCCTGACGAATTCGGTTGGCAGCGTTTAACCATTGTTCTGATAAGCCTAACATCTGATAGCGGTATTCGAGCATATCGGGATTAAGGGCATTGATTTGGGCAAACTTGACTGAAAATGGTGAGTCTGAATTGCGCATCATTAATTTTTTGGTTTGAAATATTGGCTCATTGCTACGACTTTGATAGTCCTTATATGACATTGCCTGATTAAATAGCAGCAAGTCGGTAAACAATGGGGGAGGAGAAACTATTGCCGGCTGATCTTTATCCTTCTCTGGAGAAATAACCCAGATACCTTTGGTTCCGCCAGCTAAAACTAAGCCTGAAGAAGTAACAAGCAAGGCCCCTTCGTTAATATCATTTTTTTCCAAAACCTTTTGTGGAACATGATAATCCACTTTACCGGTTAGCATCGATAAACGGGTAATGGTGTTGCGGGTGGTAAACCAGATGGCATTACCCTGCTTTTGCATTGACATTACAATATCATTATTAATTAAGGAATTAAGTGCAGTTTCTTTGACTTGTTTATAGGTGTTTTTGTTTAGTTTAATGACTTCATTATTGGTGGATGACATCCAGAAATATTTATCACCTTCTACAATGGCACCAAATTGCGGATTATCCATTTGTAAGATAATGCGATTAACATTCCCAGTATCAATATTTAGCTGAAACAAACCAGTGTCCGAATTTAGCCATAAATTATTTTGACTATCGAGCAGTAACGGGGAGGCCGCTTTGAGCGTGTCGTCATTAAGTGGGTAGTTGGAGGATTTAAATGTCTTGGTGTCGATACTGGTAATACCTTGCTCCGTGTTGGCTAACCAGACTTTCCCTTTAAATAATTGAATATTGGCGATTAATGCTTCCGGTAAAATATGTTTTATCAGTTGCAAGTGATTCTGTTGATAAGCATAAACCCACACACCTTTATCGGTGGCTAGCCAGAGATGATCCTGAGGATCGATAGCAATATCCCAGATATTGGCCGGAAAATTATTCAGCAAATGGCTAAAGGTACCAGTGTCCGGATCAAACAGGTTAACGCCACCTGCTTGAGTTGCCACCCAAATTTGTCCCAGGCTAGACTCAGCAAACGCCCACACCATATCGTTAGACAGCGATGTGTCAATTTCCTTGATAGCACGATAATGTTTAATGGCCGAAGAGCGTGGATTGAATTTATGTAACCCCCCACCTAACGTGCTGACCCAAATGGATTGATTGGAATCGCGGAAAATTTTAAGGATATGGGTGTTTTTTAGTGATACGACATCTTGTAGTTTTTTGGTAATCGAAAAACTGGTTTGATTTTGATTATTAATCACAGTTAAACCGTTTTCAGTGCCCAGCCAGATTTCCCCATTTTTGTCGGTGGTTATGGTTCTGACCTTGTCGTAAACCAGCGCTGGGGTCGAATGAGTATTGTACTGATTGATCAGGTTACCTTTATCGTCTAAAACCAGCACGCCTAATTCCGTGGCTAACCAATAGTGATTATCAATTTTTTTCAGATCGTAAAGATAACGGGCATCAATGCGAATATGCCAAGGATTATTGCCATCGGTGAGGGAGTACATGACATTGCTGTGATTATCCAGCATATAAATACCATGTCCGTCAGTACCAAATAAACTTCTGTCAGCATCGGCAACGATCAGATTGATTTCCTGTGGCAACGG
Organism: Neptunicella sp.; assembly: GCF_048268085.1. Taxonomy (NCBI): domain Bacteria; kingdom Pseudomonadati; phylum Pseudomonadota; class Gammaproteobacteria; order Alteromonadales; family Alteromonadaceae; genus Neptunicella; species Neptunicella sp. The sequence goes on from NZ_JBLWWF010000026.1 coordinate 1,917, forward strand.
GGCGCCCTCGTATTCAATCTGATCAAATTTATTAGTGTCACTGTTGTAACTAAATAAACCGTTGGGATCGGCAATTAATAAATTACCTGAAGGGCCATTACCAATGGTGGTATTACTGCTAGCGTTGAGTTGACTGTTAGTTTTGCTATACGTGGTAAAATTATCTGTTTCGCGGTGATAGCGATATAAACCGCTGTTGGTAGTGACCCAAAGAACACCTTGGTTATCAATGTGCAGACGTAAAACTAATTTATCCGGAATACCATTGGGATTATCGGGATTAGACAAATAAGACTTAAACTCATAACCATCAAATCGGCTTAAACCACCTTCAGTGGCGAGCCACAAAAAACCTTGCTTATCTTCAACAATGTCACTGATGATATTTTGCGCCAGACTATCATTGGAAGAAAAATTTTCGAACTGTATCTCTGAAATACCAGCCACCGCGCGACTTTGCAGCAGCAAAGCACAGAAAGCTAGCAAACATAGAGTAGCAAAATGTTTGAATAAATGATTAATGCGCACTTAACACCTGTCGACAGTCTATGCCGTCGTATTATTATTTTAGACCTGAGTTCCTGTTTATATTGGTACTCAATACAAACAAGGGATTGGTATCAAGCCCCACACAGCCCAATCTACCGTAAAATGACGGGATTAAAAAGCCTAAAAATACGAATTAATGCGGGGGCAACGAAAAACCGTCGTTAGGGGATATAATATGCCTGTTTTTTAAACTCATTAATGCAGCGAATGGGGTCTCCGTGGGCTAAATCCAGCTCATCTCCATGACCTGAGCAATATAGTATCAATTCGCCAAAATTATTACGTTCAAGCATGTTTTGGCAAAATAGCTGAATTTGCTCTAAAGACAGTGCCATAATAAATTCTGCCAATTTTTGTTGCTGTTCAAATTGCCAATCCTTGTTTGCAATTGCAAGCCAGAGGCGCTGGCTTCGCATCGACAAGTTTTGATCTTTTTCGGTCAACTGTTTGGCGACAGAGTGTTTAAGATGCTGCCATCTTGACGTGGGGTAAGCTGATAATTGCTGTACGGATTGATGCAAAAATTGATGGATGGCGTCGACAAGGTTATTCACATCGGTATTCGGTGACTGGATATAGAACGCCATACCTGGATGTTGGTTGACCGGAAAATAACCTGTGCCTACCAGATAGCCTAATTGTTGCTCGGTGCGCAGTTGGTTAAAAAACGGACCTGCCCAAATTTGCTCAGCCAGAATGGTCATGGCAATGTCCGCGACTGATTCAGACGGGGATTGAAAATATATCACGACCGCCGCATCATCATCGACGTTATCCACTTTTAACACCGAACAGGGTAATTCTCGGATATCAACTACATGGCGGCTAATTTCATTACTTCGGGTGATGTTGGTTAACAATTTATCCTGCAGATAATGACCGAATTGCTGTCCCTGCGACATCGACCAGTTACCATGCATAAAAGCTTGTAAATGATAGCAACTTAACAGTTGTTCTTTAATTAATTCCACTTGAGCCAAGGACGATTGTTGAATAATCGGTACCATGTCGGCAGGCGAGTAGGCATTACGTTGCAATAATACGGATAGTTTGCTGAATAACAGATTGACCGGTTTATTCAACAGACTATTTTGGGTTGTGATCAACTGTTTATGTTTGACCTGATTAAAACGTTGCTCATCCAGTTGATGATTAAACAATTGTTTTATTAGTGTTTTGGTTAACAATTGCTGTTTTTCTGCAAAGCCACTGGTGTGCAGGGTAAAGCCTCCCTGATGAGGGTATAAATGAAAATTGAGCCCGGCTAATTCGGCTTGATAGTACGTTTCGTTCAGTTGTTCCTGTATTGTCGCTACCCACAAACGTTTAAGCGTGTTATTGCCAATGCCACCCTGGGAGAAAGGGCAGTCAAAAGATAGATAAATGTCTCCTTTGGGGAGTTGGAATTGTCTATCTTGCGCAAACCAGAAGTGCATATCTGCACCATCAATCATATGGATTGGTAAACCATTATTATCGTCACTTGCAATGATTGATGTGTCCGTCGTGACAAAAGGATTGGGCTCCGGTAAATGCAGTCGTTTTTGGATACCGGGTTGCCTCCAGCTTTGTAACCATTCGTCCGGGATTTTCTGTACTTGATAGGGGGTTTGGTACCATTGGGCAGACTGATTGGTTACAACTGTTGGCGCGATTAATTTAAGGCGCATATTGCCCGGTGTTAGTTGGGTTAACACTTGGTCAAAGCGCTGTGGATCATAAGTGTTTAACAGAATATCACCGGTTAATATGTGCTCTTGCTCAAAATGATGCAATTGAGCCGCTAAATGAGTCGCATAATCTATCGACTTGGTGGGTTCATGAAAATCCAGCGTGAGCTGATTGAGCTGTTTATTTTCATTAAAGCGCCATTCAGGTAAACCTTGTTGTTTAATCTGGTTAATATGATAAAAAATCACGTTAACAATTTGCTCTATCTGATGAATTCCCGGTTCAGTGAGCTGCAGATTAATATTGAAATCCTTAAAATTACTGCCTTGAATTCCTCCTCCTGCAGACAGATTAGTTGCCCAGTTCTGCTCTTTGAGAAACCACAGTAAACTACCTTGACCTTCATCACCGAGTAGGTAACTAATAATACTCAGCGGTTTACTAACAAAGTCAGCGGGGACATTATCTAGCGCAAATGTCAGGATCAGTCTTCGCGCGGTTTTGACTGGCTTTATCTGGATCATGATTCCCAAATCTTGCGGCCGGTATAATGGTGGAAGCGCTCTAACTGTTTTAGCTATCGGCTTAAAATCGTTAAAATATTGTTGAGCCAGTTGTTGTTGTTCGTCCAGTGAGTCAGGGCTAATTAAACACAGTGCCAGGTTTTGGCCGGCAAAATGCTGTTGATGTAAGCTGCTTAATGCTTGAATCAACTCATTAACAGGCAAGTTGCCTAAAGTTTGTTTATTGCCAACGGAGAACTTGCTAAATGGGTGTTGGGGATTACAGGTTTCTTTATGGACTTGATAGAGCCGGCGTAAGTCATCGTTACGCTTCATTTTAAATTCGGCATCAATGGATTCGATCTCATTACTGACCCGTTTTGAATCAAACAGTGGGGCTAACAACATGGCAGAAAAATGCTGTAGCGCCTCTTTGAAATATTCCGGATGGACATCAAAGTAAAAACTGGAATACTCCGTGCCGGTCCAGGCATTGATTTGGCCACCGTGCTGGGTAAGAAAGTCGTTTAAATGGTTGCTGGTTGGGTATTGCTGACAGCCCAAAAATAACATGTGCTCCATTAAATGGGCTAAACCCTGAATATTGTCAGGATCATCAAAATGTCCACAGGCCACGTTAACCGCGGCAGCACTTTTTTTACATTGAGAATCGTTGACTAAAAGTACCGTTATGCCATTTTCAAGTATAAAATGGCGATAATTGCGGTGGTCATATAAGCTTTTTATCAATCTGGCACCCAGCAGTTAAACGTGTGACAATGCAAGCATAACGCAATTTTATAGTTTGCGGATTTTTATCGACAGGTCGATAACAAAATACTCTTTAGAGTTTGAATAGAGCCAGATGAATTTATACATAATGCGTCACGGTGACGCGCAGCAATCTTCAGGCAAGGACAGCTTGCGGATATTAACGGCAAAAGGAATTACAGAGGCACTTACTGCAGGTCAGTGGTTATATCAATATGATAATCATATCCCTCTGGCGCTAGTTAGTCCCTATACTCGAACTCAACAGACCTTTGCCCAACTTAAGCAGAGTATGCCATTGGTACGGGATATCACCTGCGATGACCTCATCCCCGATGGTAATCCAGCCAGTGTACAGGATTTAGTTGATGGCATTTTACTGGATGCGCCGGATACCGAATCCATTTTAATGGTGAGTCATATGCCGTTGGTTTGTTATCTGGTCGATACCTTTACCGGCCAGCATGGTCCGTTATTTGCGACGGCGTCAATTATTCATATTGAATATGATCCCAGCACCCATAGGGGAGAATTAAAATATTGCTATCACGTTCCTTCTATTACTTAAATTACCAATGAAAAAACCGTTCATATTTTGCTGGTAGAGTCCGATAACCTTTTCGTGAGGAGAGGTTATGTCGAGCAAAAGTTTACCAGCGTATTTACAGGAAATTTTAGAGAACCATGTGGCGCAAGCACAGTTGACTCATGATGATGAGTTGCAGGATATTTTCGATCGTCTGGCGAAATTAAATGAAAATGTTGAAAAGCTAAAAGCGGTCATTCAGGCTAAAAAGCTCGGCAGAACCCATTGATTTAGCCAACGTTAAGGGTGACCATACCGAGTTAACGCTTATCATTAAAGTTCCGACTGGGATGGCCTTACATAGAATTCAGGCATAATACGCACTGTTTTGACCATATTATCGGTAATTTCTACAATCTCAATGGGGTAACCCGCCAATCTGAAACTGATATTGGTTTCGGGAATTTCTTCTAAAAATTCAATAATTAATCCGTTTAGGGTTTTAGGCCCTTCGGTAGGCAGTTCCCAATCCATTTCCTTGTTTAGATCTCGGATATTGGCCGAACCATCAAGTAAAATGCTGCCATCCGGCTGAATATGCACATCTTTACTATGGGAGGTTTGCATATTGGTCGTAAAGTCACCGACAATCTCTTCGAGTATATCTTCCAGTGTCACTAAGCCCTGAATATCGCCATATTCATCGACCACCAAGCCGATGCGTTCTTTGGCATTCTGAAATTTAACCATCAAGGTATTCAGTGGCGTTGACTCGGGCGTAAAGTAAATCTCTCTTACCGCGCGCAACAAGGTCGCCTTGCTGAACTGATCTTTGGATAACAACCGCAACGCATCGCGCAAATGTACAAAGCCCACGGCATCGTCAATGGTGTCACGATAGAGTAATACGCGTGTGTGTTGGGAATGGGTTAGTTGTTTTTGAATGTCCTTCCAGTCACTATTAATATCAATAGAGACAATTTCATTGCGTGGCACCATAATGTCTTCAGCAGTGACTTTTTCCAGTTCAAAAATACTTTTCAGCATTTCCTGGTGTTGTTTGGGGATCATGACACCCGCTTCATGTACAACAGTGCGCAATTCTTCCTTACTAAGATTATGCCCGTCATTATTTCTGGGGCTAATACGGAAGATGGCCAAAATACCATTAGTAATACCGTTAACAATGTATACCAGCGGGTATAAAACGAATAATAAAGGTAAAAGGATCAAGGAACTTGGGAACGATATTCTTTCTGGATACAGTGCCGCCAGTGTTTTTGGTGTGACTTCCGCAAAGACCAAAATAATAAGGGTGAGTATAAACGTCGCAATGACAATACCGGTATCGCCGTATAATCGCATACCAATAATTGTCGCGATAGCCGAGGCGGCAATATTCACCAGATTGTTACCAATCAGAATAAGACCAATTAAGCGATCAGGACGTCTGAGAAGCTCATTAACACGTTTAGCGCCAGCATGGTTTTGTTTAACCAGATGTTTAAGTCGATAACGATTTATCGTCATCATTCCAGTTTCAGAACTTGAAAAAAAAGCAGAAATGAAAACTAAAATGGCCAGAATGATCAACAGGCCGCTGGTGGATATTTCGTCCAACTAAAAAAGTCCTATGTAATTAATTTATAAACGTTTTTGAATTATTTATTGAGCAAAAGCGATTATAACCGAAACGCCATTATATCTAAAACCGGCCTAAAATCACTTCTTTAACAAAGCGACTGCCAAAATAAGCTAACGTCAATAGTATGGCGCCCACAATTGTCGAGGCGACAACCCGCTTTCCTCGCCAGCCATAGCGGTAGTGGCCAATTAATACAGCAACATAAATTAACCATGCCATGCAAGATAAAACGGTTTTGTGTGCCTGACTTTTCGCCAGCATATTATCAAGGAAAAAGAAGCCGCTAAGTAATGACAGAGTTAACAATATCGTGCCAATCAATAAGAGCTTGAATAATACCGCTTCCACTCTCATTAGTGGGGGCAGTGAAGAATGCAACAAAGAGGCTTGACGGTGCTTTAAACGGTAATTGATATAGCTCAATTGCAATGCATACAAAAAAGCGATCATCAAACAGCCATAGGCCATTAAGGCAATGGTAATATGGCTAATCAATGCCGGTTTCATCTGCAAGTACATTATATGATGCGCGGGCAACGTCCATTGCAACACGATTACCAAAGCGCTAAAGCCATAGACCATAGGCAATAACAACGCGCTGGAAAGCGAGAAAGAAGCTAATGTCATACTGACACTAATCAACCAGGCAATTAATGAAGCAACATTGGTCATACTCATATCTTGGCCAGGTTGCAGAAAAATAGTGGTGGTCAGTAAATATAAATGCGCGACCAATGCAATAACGGCAAATAACGCGGCGAGTTTGTGTTGTGGGCCTTGGTGGTGGAATAAACGTGCAGAAATGGCTCCCGCGGCCGCCAGATACATTGTAATTACTAAAAGATTAAGCCAGAACATCCACACAAATCCATAAGTTAAATTGCATTGTGTTTATAACCTGTCGCCTATCGATAACGCAAGTATTGCGACCGTTAACAATTGATCATTGTAATAAAAACACGCTTACCGGCTTGCTTGGTTCTTATCTGCCACAAGTTTCGTTATAATCCCCGGTAATTATTTGAAGGTAAGTAAATTATATGTTTGAAAATCTTTCCGATCGTTTGGGTAAAACCCTAAAAAACATAAGCGGACGCGGCCGTCTTACTGAAGACAATATTAAAGATACCTTGCGTGAAGTGCGCATGGCCTTGTTAGAAGCCGACGTTGCTTTGCCGGTGGTGCGTGAATTTATCGCTAAAGTGAAAGAGCGGGCGGTGGGTGCCGAAGTCACCAAAGCCTTAAGCCCAGGGCAAGTCTTTATTAAAATTGTCCAGTCTGAACTTGAAGCCGTAATGGGCTCTGCTAATGAATCGCTTAATTTAGCCGCTCAACCTCCGGCAGTGGTATTAATGGCCGGTTTGCAAGGGGCGGGTAAAACCACCAGTGTAGGTAAGCTGGCACGTTTATTAAAAGAACGTGAAAAGAAAAAAGTATTAGTCGTCAGTGCCGACGTTTATCGTCCTGCGGCAATCAAACAGCTTGAAACACTGGCCAGCGAAGTGGGGGTAGAATTTTTTCCATCGGATCTGAGCCAAAAGCCGGTAGCAATTGTTGAATCCGCGATAGCCCACGCTAAAAAGCAATTTTTTGATGTGTTGTTGGTCGATACTGCCGGTCGTTTGCATGTTGATCAGGACATGATGGCGGAAATTCAGGCCCTGCACAAAGCGGTTAACCCAGTTGAAACCCTGTTTGTAGTCGATGCTATGACCGGCCAGGATGCTGCCAATACGGCCAACGCCTTTAATGAATCACTGCCGCTAACCGGTGTGATCCTGACCAAAGCCGACGGCGATGCCCGTGGTGGTGCTGCGTTGTCGGTACGCCAGATCACCGGTAAACCGATTAAATTTATCGGTATGGGTGAAAAGACCGATGCATTGGAACCTTTCCATCCAGAGCGAATTGCCAGCCGTATATTAGGCATGGGTGATGTGCTTAGTCTTATCGAGGAAGTGGAACGAAAAGTCGATAAAGACAAAGCCCAGAAAATGGCCAAGAAAATCCAGAAAGGCAAAGGTTTTGACCTGCAGGATTTTAAAGAGCAACTGGAACAGATGCGCAATATGGGCGGCATGATGTCGATGATGGACAAGCTGCCCGGCATGGGCAATATGACCGCGCAAATCAAGGAAAAGGCCAACGATAAATCCTTTAACCAGATGGAAGCGATTATCAACTCCATGACGCCGGGTGAAAGACAACGGCCGGATATTATTAAAGGCTCGCGCAAACGCCGAATTGCTGCCGGTTCCGGTACCCAGATTCAGGACGTCAACCGTCTGTTGAAACAATTTACCCAAATGCAAAAAATGATGAAGAAAATGACCGGTGGCGGTATGGGTAAAATGATGCAAAAAATGAAAGGCATGAAAGGGATGATGCCACCAGGCGGCGGAATGGGCGGCCCAGGCGGGATGTTTCCTCCCAGATAATTAGCCTGTTTATTCTGATTAATAAAGCCAACGTACTGTTGGCTTTATTGTTTTTTGGCTGTGCCAACGGCATCCATGCCTTTTTTCGTGCCGCATCCTTGCGGCCCCCCCTTTTGGAAACACCCAAAAGGGGTGAAAAGGTGTACTGCTCCGCTAACTTTTTTAACGCAGCTAAATCAACAGGCTAATTCTCGAACCGGCGCGAGGTAGAGTTCCTTCAAAGCACGCGCCTTTGCAAAACGTCCCTGTTTTGCCATTCGAGAGCCTGATGATTGTTCTGCTAAAAGTTAGAGTCGCGGGTTAAAACCAAAACCGGTCGCAGGCTCACTGGGAGTCATTGTGTCTATTTTTTTTAACTGCTTAACAGGTCGATGTATTAGCGACTATAACTTTCCCGGTTGGGAAGAGGGCTTGTCGAATGGCCGAACAGGACGTTCGGACAAGGCCGGTTTCTTACATGGATGTTACATCCGGCCATTTCGACATTAAAGCCAACTTCTCAGGCGGAATCAGAAAGTTAGTGGAGCGAGAGGACTTTTGGGTACTTTGCGTCCTTGAAAAGTGCCTAGCTCGCAGGGATGCGAGTTACAAATGTCAGGGATGACAGTTGGCGAAGCCAATAAAAATATTTTTTAAAGCTTTTGGTGCGGCTGGCATTTTTTCTGGATTCCGGCTTAAAAAACTACCGGAAGGACATGTTTGAAATCGTTGGCGCAGCCAACAAAATAAACGTTTTTTCTTTGCTCTGCCCAGAATAAGCAAAAATATCCCGCGAAGCGGCTATTAATCTGCTTTTTACCTTGCAAAACCCCCGATTATCAGTAGAATACTGCGGCCTTCGATCCAGGTCGAAGGTATAAGTTAACGTTAGCGCTACGGGTGATTTTGTTCTTCAGGGAGTTCTTCGGAATTCGAAGGCTCATCGGAGCGAGATACCCACAACGAGTTTAGAGGCATAACAATGGTTACTATTCGTTTACAGCGTGGTGGCGCCAAAAAGGCTCCATTTTATCAAGTAGTAGTTGCAGACAGCCGTCGCGCACGTGATGGTCGTTTTATCGAGAAAATCGGTTTCTTTAACCCAACTGCTCAAGGTCAGGAAGAAAGATTACGTCTTGATCTTGACCGCGTAGAACACTGGGTTGGTAATGGCGCAGGCCTTTCCGACCGTGTGAAGCGTTTGGTTAAAGATGCAAAAGCTGCTGCTTAATAACAGCAAAGAGGTGTAGGAGTGAGTAACGCGTCTGATACTCTGGTTGTTGGTCAGTTTGGTGCACCACATGGTGTGCAGGGCTGGTTGAGGATCACATCCTATACCGATGATTTAACTGGTATTTTTGATTATTCACCGTGGTTTGTAGAGCAGGGTGGACAAATTAAAACCTATCAGGTTGAACAATGGCGTAAGCAAAATAAAGGCGTCGTGGCCAAGATTGTAGGGATCGATAATCGCGATCAGGCTGATTTGTTAAAGAATCTGCCTATTTCGATTAAAGCCGAGCAACTACCAGAATTGGCTGAAGATGAATTTTATTGGCGTGACCTGATTGGTATGCAGGTAATAACCGAACAAGGTTATAACCTGGGTAACGTGAAGGAGTTGTTTGAAACCGGCTCTAACGATGTACTGTTAGTGCAGGCGAATCACAATGATGCTTTTGGTCAAAAAGAAAGAATGATCCCCTATTTACAATCTCAAGTTGTTAAATCGGTGGATCGTGAGGCGAAAACCATACAGGTGGATTGGGATCCATCGTTCTGATGGCGTCAACGCGTTGGTTTGGTTTGGTCAGTTTATTTCCTGAAATGTTTCAGGCATTTACTGAGCAGGGTGTAACCGGCAGAGCCGTTAAGAATGAATTGTTAAAGGTCGAGTTTTTTAATCCAAGAGACTTTACCCACGACAAGCACCGTACTGTCGATGATCGGCCCTACGGTGGAGGACCTGGCATGCTAATGATGGTTCAGCCATTAACAGACGCAATTCACGCGGCCAAAAAGGCAGCGGGAAACCAAGCAAAGGTGATTTACCTGTCACCACAGGGAAAAAAACTGGATCAGCAAGGCGTTAAACAGTTGTCTGAAAATGACAATTTGATTTTAGTCGCCGGACGCTATGAAGGCATTGACGAACGGGTCATACAAGCCGAAGTCGACGAAGAATGGTCGATTGGCGATTATGTACTGAGCGGCGGTGAACTTCCGGCCATGATCCTGATGGACGCAATAGCGCGCTATGTTCCGGGAGTACTGGGGCATGAACAATCTGCCGAGCAAGATTCATTTAATGATGGCTTGCTGGATTGTCCGCACTATACCCGTCCGGAAGATCTAAACGGTCAGTTGGTTCCTGGGGTGTTATTAAGTGGTAATCACCAAAAAATTAGACAGTGGCGGTTAAAACAGTCGTTAGGCAGAACCTGGCAACGACGCCCTGAATTATTAAATTCTCTGGCTCTGACTGAGGAGCAGCAACAATTGTTGAATGAGTTTCAACAAGAGTTACTGCAGCAAGATGACAGTTAACCAGAAAGTGAGGATATGATGAGTAAAGTCAGTCAAGATATCATCAAGCAAATTGAACAGGAACAGCTTAAAACTGACGTTCCTGCATTTGGCCCTGGTGATACAGTAGTAGTTCAAGTACGTGTAAAAGAAGGCGATAAAGAGCGTCTTCAGGCATACGAAGGTGTAGTGATTGCCAAGCGTAACCGTGGCTTACATTCCGCTTTTACTGTGCGTAAAATTTCTAACGGCGAAGGTGTTGAACGTGTTTTCCAAACGCACAGTCCGTCAGTCGCTTCTATTGAAGTGAAACGTCGTGGTGCAGTTCGTCGTGCTAAACTTTATTACTTGCGTGACCGTTCAGGTCGTTCTGCACGTATCAAAGAGAAGCTTAACTAAGATTAATTTTTCTGTGTTGACGTTAACTTATAAAAAAGCCCGCAATTGCGGGCTTTTTGCTGTTTTTGTTCCATAAAAAGTGAGAAAAATTCACTGAATGCAACGGGGGGATAGTCTAAGATAAGCCATCGTTGTCAGCCATCATTCAGGGATAAGCATGAATCACAAACTCTCCATTTTTACTCTTGGTTTTACTGTCGCGTTAGCCGGTTGTCAGGATAACGTCGATACCCAGCAACATCAGGCCAATTCACCAGCACAACATGGATTAACCGAGTCTGTCAGTATGCCGGCATATTGCGCGGTGTCTGAGGGGCAACAGCCCATTACCGACTCTGCCGAGGTTAGTCAGATTACTGATCAGTATGTATTTGTAGAAGGGCCTGTTTGGGATGAACAGCATCAGGTATTCTATTTTTCCGAAATGGATTTCGATGGGCCGCAAGATAATGGTCCTCGTTCGATTATCCACCGTCTGAAATTACCTAATCAGTTAGATGTGTTTATTGATAATAGTGGTAGCAACGGTATTGCTATCGAAGGTTCGCACTTAATTGCCACCACGCATGATAGCCAAACCGTCTCCAGTTATGATATTGCCACTAAACAGCGTGAAATCATTGTCAGTGATTTTGATGGTAAACATTTTAACTCACCCAATGATGTCACCATCAGTCAGCAGGGAGATATTTACTTTACCGACCCCGACTGGCAGTTGGGCACCCGCCCCAAAGAAACTGGGGTAACCGGAGTGTATTGGCGAGACCGACAAGGCAAAGTCCATCTAATTGACGGGGAACGCGGTAATCCAAACGGGATCAGCTTGTCACCGGATCAAAGCCAATTATATGTGGGGGAAAATAATGGCACGATTAGTCGTTATCCGGTTCGTCAGGATGGCAGTGTCGGTGAACGCAGTGAGTTCGCCCATGTAGAACAACCGGACGGCATGGCAATAGATTGTGCCGGTAATATTTATATCGCCAGTCATGGTCCCGGTAAACTGGTGGTGTTGTCACCTGAAGGGGAACAACTGGCCAGTATTGATATTGCTACACGAGCAACCAATGTGTCTTTCGGCGGACCAGAGCATAAAACCATTCTGGTGACCGCAGGGGGCGGGTTATACACCTTGCAAAGTCCCATTGCCGGTTTTCCCTATTAGGCGACTAACTTTATTGTCAGTAAAGCCGGATTTATTCCGGCTTTTTTGATCCTGCCGGTTGTTAAAAGTGCGCCTATAATTATTTAATCAGCATTATGGGTAATATTTATGTTGTACAAAAAGTAAACGTGGGATCGTTTACATTATCGCTCTAAAGTACAGAATACCTATTATTTAGCGAGTTTTAGTAAATAAAACTTGCGGTATCATGCGGTAGTTGTTAAAAAGTCAATCTTCTAAGGTTATTTAATAATTTAATGTTGTGTAAATTATTGTGTACACCCAAATGGTCGGATTCCTGCTATTAAGTTTTTATAATGTTATTAGTGAACGTAATCCTTTTTATTTCCCAATTTTAGTAGGTCAAACAATGTTAAAGGATTCTTTAAATAATCGTAATGTTAGTGCAGAGCAAGTACTCATTACACCGGAACAACTGCAACAGGAATTGCCAATTAATCAACATGCGCTGGAAGAGATTAATCAATCTCGTCAAATTATCAGTGACATCATTCATCGCCGCGATCATCGTTTATTGGTTGTTAGTGGACCTTGTTCAATTCACGACATTGAAGCCGCCAAAGAATACGCACTGAAGTTGAAAAAGTTGCATGAAGAAACCAAAGATACGTTGTATATCGTGATGCGGGTCTATTTCGAAAAACCCCGTACCACCGTGGGTTGGAAAGGCTTGATCAACGATCCCCACCTGGATGGCAGCTTCGATATCGAGACCGGATTACGCAAGGCTCGTGAATTGCTAATTTGGTTGGCTGAACTGGAATTGCCGGTAGCGACTGAGGCACTGGATCCAATTAGCCCACAATATCTAGCTGAACTGTTTAGTTGGGTGGCCATTGGTGCACGTACTGCTGAATCACAAACCCATCGTGAAATGGCGAGCGGATTATCCATGCCTGTTGGTTTTAAAAACGGTACCGACGGCAGCTTGGATATCGCGGTAAATGCGTTACGTTCAGCGGCTTCAGGACACAACTTTATGGGGATTAATAAACAAGGCCAGGTCGCGATGATCAGCACCAAAGGTAATCCTGATGGCCACGTTATTTTGCGGGGCGGCAAACAGCCTAACTATGATTCGGTTTGTGTCGCTGATTGTGAAGAACAGCTGGCTAAAGCCAAATTAGGCGCAGGTTTAGTGGTTGACTGCAGTCACGCTAATTCCAGTAAAGATTACCGTCGCCAGCCTTTGGTGGCCGAGAATGTTGTTAATCAGATCCTGGAAGGTAACCAGTCTATTATTGGCATTATGCTGGAAAGCCATTTGAATGCAGGTAATCAGAGTACGGATGGTAAAACCGTTAGTGAACTTGAATATGGCGTTTCCATTACTGATGGGTGTATAGATTGGGCTGCGACAGACAAGCTGCTTAAGGCCTCGCGCGAAAAATTAATTACCGTATTGCCGCTACGTTTGAGTAAACTGCAAGCCATCGCATAACAGGTAAGTTAAATATTATGAGTGATGATTCACCATCCATTGAGCAATTAAGGCAGCAAATTGACGCACTGGATAGTCAAATGGTTGAAATACTGGCTAAACGAGCAGAAGTCACTCGTCAAATTGGTATTTATAAAAGCAAAGTCGGTCTGCCTGTGTATGTGCCGAGTCGGGAAGCTGAGTTATTAGCGACAAGACGTCAGCAAGGCGAACAACGGGGTGTTTCGCCTGACTTGGTCGAAGATATTCTGCGTCGGGTAATGCGGGAGTCCTATCAAACTCAAAACGAACAGTATGTATGTACAAATCCTGCGGTTAAAAACATTGTTGTAATAGGCGGTGCAGGGGCGCTGGGTAAGGTCTTTGTACAGATGTTCAGACGCAGCGGCTATCATGTGTCGATTTTAGAAAAAAACGATTGGGCCAAAGCGCCTGACATGTTGGCTAACGCGGCATTAGTGATTGTGTCCGTCCCTATCGCCATAACCGAAACTATCATCAATCAGTTACAGCATTTACCCCATGATTGTATTTTGGCCGATATTACCAGCATTAAGCAAAAGCCTTATCAGGCCATGATGGATAGACATCAAGGGCCTGTCGTTGGTTTGCATCCCATGTTTGGCCCGGATGTATCCAGTTTGGTCAAACAGGTGGTAGTAGTTTGTCATGGTAAACAGCCGGATGCTTACCAATGGTTGTTGGAGCAAATGAAAATATGGGGTGCTTCATTATACGAAACCACTGCCCAGGAACACGATCAGGCCATGGCCTTTATTCAGGTGATGCGCCATTTTTCCAGTTTTGTGTATGGTAATCATTTACGTCAAGAAAACCCGGATTTACAACAGCTTATTGCCCTAAGTTCACCTATTTACCGCTTAGAACTAGCGATGGTGGGGCGATTATTTGCTCAGGACCCCTCCCTGTATGCAGACATTATCTTTAATAATCGAGACAGCATTGAATTATTAAAACGTTTCCGAGATCGGTTTGATGATGCACTAACGTTGATTGAGTCAAAGGATAAAGCTGAATTTATTAAACAGTTCTTTATGACCGGTAGCTGGTTTGGTGACTATGCCAAACAGTGTTTGAAAGACAGTAAAAAGCTGTTACTTAAAGCGGATGATGACCGTACTTTTGATTAAGATGCTTTTGAGTCATTAATTTATTCTCTGGGTTATCCCCACACATCGGTGCGGGGATAAAGGCTGTTCGCTTATGCTTTACAATATTATTAGCGATAATTAATTAATTTCATCCCGTAATGCACTTGCTGCTGCGACTTTAGTTGGGGTAATTTCTTCACTGGGATAGCAGCCAAGTACCTTAAAGTAGCGGGTAATCGCCTTAAGCTGCTCCAATACATTTAGCATGGGACCATCGGTCACGTTACCTTCGACATCAATATAAAACATCTCTTCCCAAGGGTTGCCTGTTATAGGGCGAGATTCCAGCTTAGTCATATTAATGTTGTTGTCACGCAGTACTAACAAGGCTTCCACCAATGCACCGGGTTTTTGTACCGTTGACATGACCAAAGTGGTTTTAGCCGGCACTTGCAGCGGCACATTAACAGCCTTGCGTGCCACCACAATAAAACGACTATGGTTTTCTTTCTGGTTGGCCAGATTTGACTTAATCACGGTTAAACCATACAAGCTACCACCTGCTTCACTGCCTATCGCGGCCACTTTATCCGACTGTAGCTCGCTGACTTTTACCATTGCAGCGGACGTACTGTCGCAGGTTTTTACTTCTATATTGCCCAATTCGGCTAAAAAATGGCTGCACTGAGCAAAGACTTGTGGATGGGCATAAAGGGTTTTGATTTGACTAATATCAGTCGGGCCACTGACCAAAAGCGCGTGTTTAACCGGATGAGTCAGTTCACCCACGATGGATAAGCTGGTGTGCTGAAGTTGGTCATAGACCTCATTAATACTGCCTGAAGACGTGTTTTCAATGGGTAAAACTGCGTAATCAGCCTGGTTCGATTCGACTTTCTGGATAATTTCATTAAAGCTTTGGCAGCCAATTTCGAGTAGTTCACCGGGACGACGGGAAAAATACTTTTGGGTGGCAAGATAACTGTAGGATCCTTTGTTACCTAAAAATGCGACCCGATTTAATGGTTGGGCGCTATCTGGGTTAGCGCGCTCCGCCAACAAGGCTTGCTGGTTTAATACCGAATCTTCGATAATGACATGAAAAATCTGCGTCACAAAATGGGGATCGAGACCGAGTGTCTGACCTAATTTAATCAATTTAATCAGCAGCTGCTCTTCACGGTGCTGATCTCTGACTGGCTTTTCCGATTTTATTTTTGCTTCCGCTACCTGATTAGTTAATCCGCGTCTTTTGGCTAACAAGGCCAAAAGTTGTTGGTCAACTTGGGTGATTTCATCCCTTATCGGGGTTAACAAGTCTTGATTGTCAGACATGGACATCCTCGTAGTTTTTTTATACCGCTAATAATAAAAAACCTCCCAATGGGAGGTTGCGGAAAAGACACACACAGACCTCCTTAGACGGAAGGCATAAAAAATAGAAAAGTGTGCATAAATAATGTTTTCATGACAGTAAATTTATGTTGTCGCCTCCGTTCTGTCAACCGATAATTAAGGCTTAAAAGCAATAACTTAGGACCTTTTCATCATTGTTAAATATTCCCGAGATAAATTGGAAAATGTTGAATCGAAATTTGCGCATATCATGGTTGTGACGTATACCAATATGCCTGTTCAACGTATTTATTTTGAATAGGCAATAACCTTGTTTCCGCACCCGAGGTTTATTCACAGGATCAGGATTAAGTAATGCATTAAAAGGAGAAGGAAGATTAACCCATTTATTAGTCTTACTGACATGGAAAAGCAATTTATCGTTGATTCATATCAGATCATGCTTGAACGGAATGAATCACTGGCACATAAATTTTATCAGTGCCTTTTTGAGTTTGAGCCTTTACTTAAACCGATGTTTAAAAAGCCGCTAGCATTACAAGAAAAGCATTTTAACCTCATCATTCACCGGGCGGTTGAAACCATCAATCAACCCGAGTTATTTCTGCTCGAGTTAGAGTCGTTAGGTAAAAAACATCAGGGCATGGGCATTGATAGTGAACACTTTAAATTAGTCAAATCGGCACTGATACTCGCCATCCAAAATGTTTTAAGCAACCAATGCACAAAGCAGATTATTCAGGCTTGGGGTACCTATATTGATCAAATGAGTGCGGTGATAAAACAACAAATTTGATCCCGCTTTGGCTAAAACCAGCCTATTTATTATCTGAAAATACAGTTAAATTAACTCATATTCGTTAGACAGATTAATGATTTAAAGGATCCTCCTGTGTTGAGCACCGATTTTATAGATTTACTCAAAATTTTGATTCGACAGCCTAGTGTGGTGGGCGCTGAGCATTCATTCTTTCGGGTTCTGCAGCGTGAGCTGGAAGAGCGGGGCGCTAAAGTGATGTGGTATGAAGGGGTCTTGGTGGCCCAAGGCCATGATCCTTTTAGTGCGATGTTTTCAGCGCATATTGATCGTCATGGACTGGTTTGTACCGGCCCAAACGAATTTCAGTATGCTGCGTTTGTATCAGCCAATCGCACTGACTTATTGAATAATTCCGTGTCTGAAGAGTTAATGAGTAAAGTTACCGGGCGTTATCAGCAACAGCCGGTGTTTGCTTATGAACCGTGGTCGGGTGTCTATCGAGGTAAAGGGGTAATCAAAAAGTCTTACGTTTGCGAATACAGGAACAACCTGATATTCGAAATTGATGGACTAAATGATGTGGTGGCCGGCACGCCAATTGCCTTTGAAGGTACGTTAAAAATTAAAGACGGGCGTATTGAAGGACAACTCGACAATGTGTTGTCTGCCGCAGCGTTGGTACATATGTTCAGTCTGGGGTTTAAAGGGACGGCCTTTTTTACCGCACAGGAAGAAGCCGGTAAGAGCTGGCGTTATTTACTCGAATGGTTCCGTCGTTTTGGCGGCTCCACTAATAAACTGTATGTGGTAGATACTAGTCCATTTCCGAATATCGATGCCGCTAATGAACAATTGCTAGTGCTGCGGACCAAGGATGCTAACGCGTTATTTAATGCCTCAAGTACAGAATCCCTGGCACAACTGTGTCAACGTAATCAATTTAGTATTTTGTATAAAGATAAGTATGTCGAGGCGAATAATGCCAAGTTGGTTGCGGCAGGGGAAACGGCTAAATCTATCGGTAGTACCGAAATGGGAAGGGTAATTGCCGCGTCTCATGGCTTGGTAGATGGTACTACCTTACAAGTGCCAACAACTAATTATCACACAATGCAAGAATCGGCGGCAATTGAATCGGTCGATGCTTTCTTGCAAATATTAATGCAGTTAGCTGAGTAAGCTGGTTGTTGGGGCTGTTAAACCGATAGCTGATACACGCAAATATTAACGGCGCTGGCTAAATTGAGTGACTCAATTTTACCGCTACCAGCAATGGTAAACGCCTCGGCATTACATGCTGCTAATGCCTCACTGGGCACTCCGCGCGCTTCATTGCCGAACAGATAGCATTGATAATCGGTAAATTGTGGATGGCGAATGTCGTTGCCTTGCATATCAAGATAGGCAAATTTATCAAAACGGGCCGATAACGCATCGAGTGTCATATCCAGTTCAATGGGCACATGGAAAATGGCCCCCATACTGGCTCGCACAACTTTGGAATTGAATGGATCCACACTATTGGCGCTGAGCAATAAACGAAAATTACCAAACCAGGCAAGCGTTCTTAAAATAGTGCCTAAATTACCCGGGTCTTGCACTTCGTGCAGATAAATACAACGTTCGTCTTGTTGACCGGTTACTGTGTTATGTTTTAAATCGGGTAGTGGCACACGGGCAATGATGCCTTGTGGCGTTTTGGTATCACTCAGCTGGCCCATCTGTTTTTGACTGACCGTTACGAGGGTAAAAGTAGAATGTAACTGCTGTGCCCACTGCTGATAATCTTCGGTAATGTATAACGTCGTGTTAGTTAGCACAGGCTGGGTTTGGGCCGCTTTGTGCAATTCAAGAACGAGATGTTCGCCTTCCACCAAATAATAACCAAACTGTGAACGGTATTTTTTTTGATGGAGTTTTTTAACATCGTCCAGTTTCATCTTCACTTGTCTCAAAACAGGTGTTGGTCGCACCAGACTAACACGGCAATTTAACTTAATAACTCAGGGTAGAATACCTGAACACTTCACTCTAATGAGGCGCATTGTATCGCTTTGGTTAATTTAAGTCAGGCAAAAAAGGGCTTAAACAGGTTATTTAACCTCGTAATGAATTTGCAAATCTGACTTGCAAGCTTACAATTAGCGCCGTTTTAGCGTAATCAATAGCAGAATCTCTTTATGGCTCGATCAAAAACCAGTAAAAAATGGCTGGACGAACATGTCAGCGACCCTTATGTAAAAAAAGCTCAAGTCGATGGTTATCGCTCTCGTGCCAGTTATAAACTGATTGAAATTAACGAAAAAGATAAGTTGTTTCGTCCCGGTAATATTGTCATGGATCTGGGCTCGGCACCGGGGGGCTGGTCACAAATTGTTGCCCCTATCGTTGGTGACAGCGGTAAGGTTATCGCATCAGATATTTTGCCGATGGATGGCATCATTGGGGTGACTTTTATCCAAGGCGACTTTACCGATGAAGGGGTATACAACCAGATTTTGCACGTTCTGGACAATCATAAAGTGGATGTGGTGGTATCCGATATGGCGCCTAATCTCAGTGGCGTGAATACCACCGATCAATATACTTCCATGTACCTTGTTGAACTAGCGTTGGATATGGCGCGTAATGTACTCAAACCCGGTGGTAGCTTTTGTGCAAAAGTATTTCAGGGAGTGGGTTACGAAGAATATGTTAAAGACGTACGTCGCTCTTTTGATAAGGTGTTAGTGCGCAAACCAGCGGCGTCTCGTCCGCGCTCTCGTGAAGTGTATCTGGTAGGCAAAGGCTTTAAAGGCTAACGTTCAAGTAAGGGCAGTTTATCGGGCACACCGTTCCATTCATCGGCATCACTGGGTGGGGCTTTGAGTTCGTTAAGGTTTGGCCATTGTTGACACAGTTGTGCGTTGATTTGCAAATACTCGCTCTGATCTTCTGGCAGTTCGGAATCTTGAAAAATCGCTTCAGCCGGACATTCCGGCACGCACAACGCACAATCGATACAAATATCCGGATCAATCACTAAAAAATTGGGACCTTCAAAGAAGGCATCCACCGGGCATACGGCAACACAATCTGTGTATTTACACTTTATGCAATTGTCGGTTACTACAAAGGTCATCGTCGGTTAACTGTTGTCGGAATTTCAATGCCGACAAGTGTAAAGTAGCCCACTTAAAACTCAAGCCCCTTTGTTATCCTTGCTAAAGGCTATCTATCACAGACGGGCTGACTTAAAATAACCTGCCCTGACGGAAAGGCCGTCCGGCGTTTTAAAGAGTATTCACATTATGTTGCGTTTAACGGATATTAAATTACCCCTTGATCATGATGAACAGGCGCTGGAACAGGCTATTTTAGCCAAGCTCTGTATTAGTCCAAGCCAGTTAGTGTCATTTAATTTGTTCAAACGAGGCTATGACGCGCGCAACAATAAAGATATTCAACTTATTTATACCCTCGACGTTGAAGTGACTGATCAGGCCGACTTGTTAGCCCGATTTGCCCATGATCAGCAAGTGCGTGTTACCCCTGATATGCAATACAAATTTGTCACTCAAGCGCCAGCAGAGCTTGAGCATCGTCCCGTTGTAGTAGGGCTTGGCCCCTGTGGTTTGTTTGCAGCTTTGATTTTGGCTCAAATGGGCTTTAAGCCTATTGTATTGGAACGGGGAAAAGCGGTGCGTGAGCGAACTAAAGATACCTTTGGTTTTTGGCGCAAACAGCCACTTAACCCTGAATCCAATGTACAATTTGGTGAAGGCGGTGCCGGCACCTTTTCCGATGGCAAACTCTATAGTCAGGTAAAAGATCGCAAACATTACGGACGTAAGGTATTACATGAATTTGTTGCCGCAGGCGCGCCGGAAGAAATTATGTATGTTAGTAAACCCCATATCGGTACCTTTAAACTGGTCAATATGGTGGAGAAAATGCGTCAACAGATTATCGATTTAGGTGGGGAAATTCGTTTTAGCACCAGAGTTGAAAAACTGGATCTGGACAGTACTGAAGAGGGTCAGCAAAAAATCAAAGGCCTACATTTATCCGGTGGCGAGTATCTAAGCTGTCGGCAGGTGATTTTGGCCATTGGCCATAGTGCCCGTGACACGTTTGAGTCGCTTTATGCACAAGGGGTTTATATTGAAGCCAAACCTTTCTCTGTGGGCTTTCGGATTGAACATGAACAAAGCATGATCGACCGATGTCGTTTTGGTGATAATGCCGGTAATCCAATTTTGGGCGCAGCCGATTACAAACTGGTACATCACTGTAAAAATGGTCGTACTGTATACAGCTTTTGTATGTGCCCCGGGGGAACAGTGGTGGCTGCCGCCTCCGAGCCGGGGCGTGTTGTAACCAATGGCATGAGCCAATATTCCCGTCATGAACGCAATGCGAATAGCGCCATTGTGGTGGGGATCACCCCTGAACAGGATTATCCCGGTCATCCGTTAGCGGGTATTAAATTACAACGCACATTGGAAGAACTGGCGTTTGCCGCAGGGGGCGAAAACTATCACGCCCCGGCGCAATTGATTGGCGATTTTTTAGCGGGTAAGCCCAGTACTGAATTGGGCGACGTTACGCCTTCCTATACACCGGGAGTGACGTTAACGGATTTGAGTAAGGTGGTACCTGAATACGTCACTCAGGCCATTCGTGAAGCGATTCCGGCATTTAATCGTCAAATAAAGGGGTTTGCCAAAGCCGACGGTTTATTAACCGGTGTCGAAACTCGGACCTCATCACCGATATGTATCAAGCGTGATGCTGATTATCAAAGTGTCAATATTGAAGGATTGTATCCGGCAGGAGAAGGAGCCGGTTATGCAGGCGGTATCTGGTCAGCTGGCATTGACGGCATCCGTGTTGCCGAAGCCGTGGCCTTGGCAATGGAAAGCGTGGCTCAATAGTATTATTGGTGTGCGATAAGGGGGTATGAAATGCACCACCTGCCGAAGCAGGTGGTGGGCGTATTAGTTCAGATATTTTTGACGTAAAACACCAATGTCCTTATCGCTGACATCCAGTTCTTGCTGAATATATTGCAAAATTGAACCATGTTGAGTTTCCATGCTGTTAATCGCGGACTCAATCAAGGGTTGAGTCACACCGATTAACGGTTGTGCAACGTCAGGGGGAATGCTGGCAAACATTTTCATCATGGCCGCCATTTTGGGATCCATCTTTTCATTGTTTTTGGGCATTAGGGCTCTGGGATCAAGGTAGCGGTTCGTTGCCAAATAATCATCAATAGCCGTTTGTTTATCCACACCTAACGCGGTTAAAATCAACAACGCACTAATACCGGTGCGATCTTTACCCGCTGTACAATGAAATAATAAACCGTCATCGGTTTTGACTAGCGTGTCAAACATGGCTGTATAATTTTGCTTTTGATCTTCAAGGATTTTGAGGTACATCTGCGCCATCATGCCTTCCATCATCTCTTTATTCAGGTCCGGCCGTCTGAGTAATTCACCAATCTTGCTCATATCAAAATCCATTTCATAATCTTGCTGGATCACGTCCACCTTCGAAGCGCGCCAGTGGGTTACTTCGCTGTTACGCTCCGAGTTGGAACGAAAGTCAACTACGGTTTTTATATCCAGATCATCAAGAAATTGATAATCCTGATCGGTTAATCCGGCTAATACTCCGGAACGAAATAACTTGCCCCATTTTACGGTTTTGCCGTCAGTGGTTGGATAGCCGCCTAAATCGCGGAAATTGCGTCCCCCTTCAAGAGGCAGTAAGCGAGACGCCAACGTAATTTCATCCCCTTCGCTATTACTGAGCGAAAAGTAATGACGGTGGTTGTCGTCGGCAGGCCAGTTTAGACTGGTTTGCTGGGTTTGTTTGACTAGGACGCTGGTTTTATTGGCTTGATCGACTTGATTAACCTTAATGGTAACCGGACTGCTGGATTGCCAGTTGAGGTGGTATTGGCCGTTGTTATATTCAACGGTGCCATTCAGCGTGCCGGCCATTGCCATAGTTGAAGTAAAAACACTGAATAATGTGCTGGCTAAAATTGTTTTTTTAAATTGCATGATCTTGTTCCTACTATAAATAAGTATCGGAGCAACCGCAGTTGCTCCGTCAAAAACGATTAAAAATTAACGCGTACACCGGCCATAAAACGACGGCCATAACGTTCGATTTGATTAGGGGTGGCTTCGGTGCCCGCATAACGAATATCGATTTCATCGGTGAGATTGTTGGCATTAGCGTAAATGCTTACATCGGCACCTAACACAGGTTGGGGCAGGGTGTAGCTGACTGATAGATCCAGACGCTTTTGTGCATTCCAGTATTCACCCATTGAATCGTTTTCGGTGGTGGACAACCAGTCATCGCGGAACTGGTAATTTAAGCGCACTGACAAACTGTCGTTTTCATAAAACAAAGAGGCGTTGTAAATTAAATCGGAGGTACCTGGCAGACTGAATTCAGCGCCACTTAAGGTCGTAAACTCACTGTCGAGCAGGGTGATGTTGGCGTTAAAACCAAAGCCATCAAGACTCTCGCTGATAAAATCAGATGCCTGAGCAATCAGGTTAAATTCTATCCCCTGAAACGAACCATCCTGACCATTAACAAAACCAGTGTAATCCCATTGTTGACCGGCATAATCCGGCACATACAAGCCTGCATCAATTTTAGTACTGTCGGCATAAATAACATTGTCAATATGACGATAGAATGCGCCAAGGGCTAGCAAACTGGCATCGCCAGCATACCATTCCAATGAAAAGTCAGCGCCGTAAGCATTTTCTGCTTCAAGAGTAGGGTTACCACCGCTAATTTGTTGATTGGTAATATCGACATTGGCTGAAGCGCGCCATTCGTTGTAGGTAGGACGGCTAATAGCGGTCGATAGTGATGCACGAAACTTCAGATCTGCAGCCAGATCCATATTCAGATGCAGGCTGGGCAATACATCTGTGAAACTATCACTTTGTTCACCTTCAGGGCCAGAACTGGCGTAGTCGGTATTTTCAATGCGTACCCCAGCAACTAACGAGCCCCAGCTGAAGTCGGTGGTTAACATCCCATAAGCCACCATAATATCTTCGTCGATATTGATTTGCGTATCTGCAGTAGGCGTTACCACTAATCCACCGGAAGCTTGTTCCAATGCCTGGCGAAGTCCTTTGTTATCAAAGTAAGTGCCTTTGATGCTATTGGTAAAATCAGTTTCCCAGGCGGTATTGGTCACATAGTCCGCAGGATTCACACCCCACAGATGATACTGCTGACTGCCGCTGGTACCAAAGCCTTCGGTTGAGCGGGTATCTAGCATGGCGCCCACTTTCAGCTGTCCGGCGTAACTGCCCACTTTAACGTCGCGATCTGCATCAATTTTGTATTTCCAGGCATCAATTTCCAGAGTTGACCCGTACAGAATAAATAAGTCCAAGGCGTAATTGTTGACGTCATTAATACTGCCGTTGGCAGTCATTAATTCAACGCTTGGATCATTCAAATTAGTTAAATCGTAACTGGCCATTGCATTACCAGCAGCGCTGTAGGGGATGGGCAAAAATATATTGCTCTCGGTCGTTGTGTTATTGATCCGACCTTCAACCATCCAGTTACCCAGTTGCACATCGGCACCCAGCGTATGAGTCCAGGTGGAGTTCTCATAAAGGCCATCTTCTAGCATACGGTTGATAAGTGTCAAACCCGTGCCTTTGGCACCTGGAGTGACACTGCCACCCATTGCTGCCGCACCACCAGCAAAATCCAGCACGAACTGGTTACGCTCTTCATGATCCTGAAATTCACTGTATAGGGTACTTAAGAAGAAACGATCCATACTGCCACTTGGACGATATTCAAAACGGCCCCCATAAGCCATATCTTCACGTAATACTTTATAGCTGCGTATATCCACGCTATTGACTACCAGCTCGCCGTTTTCCTGCTCTAAATCAAATTCGCGGTTATCGGTAGTCTGCTCACGGCTGTTTTTAGAGCCAAACAGCGAAAAGCCAAATTCTTCATTTGACCAAGATGTACGCAGAGACAATTTATCAATATCGCCACCGCCTAACTTTTGCTGGCCGTAACCCACATCAGCGGCAACAGCGAGTCCCGGTGTTTCAAAAGGGTTAAAAGTTTCAATATTGATAAAACCGGCTACTGATTCGCCCGGCATATCGGCCATGATGGCTTTATTGGCTTCAATTTTGCGGGTGATAACCGATGGGAAGCTGTCAAAGCGAGGTATGCGGCCATTTTCGGCACCGGGAATGGCAATGCCGTCAATCGCTAAGGTCGTGTAACGGAAGGGCGCGCCGCGAAAGTTAATATAGCGAGCCTGCCCTTGATCCCGTTCGATGGCTAACCCGGGAATGCGTCCGAGCGAGTCCGCCAAATTCTGATCGGGAAATCGTCCGATAGTATCGGCCGAGACGATATCCGCATAGTTATTGGCCGCTTTTTTAGCATCAATTGCGGCTTTTTGACTGTCGCGGATTGGTGAGGCGGTCGCAATGACTTCCTCTATGACTCGCTCATCTTGCTGATTTTGAGCTTCATCTGCCTGACTGTAAAAGCTGCTGCCCGCCAAAAAGATTAATATTCCGCGAGCTACTTTACTCTTTGGAAACTCCACCATGATTAACTCCTAGATTATGAATAACAAAAATATGTTTAACGCTTGGGGCAGATAGTGGCGGGGAAATATTTCATTCAGGTTAAAAGGATGTCTTTATCAGAAAGGAGATGTCTCTAAAATAATAAATTCATATATTTCAATTGTTTATCAATTTATCTGGCAGCGAGATAGTGTCGGGGTTTAGCTTGAGACGGTAGCGATAACGGCCGCTTTTTAGATCTCGCTCGGTGTCAAAAAGATAATTTTCGGCTAAGGATTCACCGAGCAGACTAATCAGCTCAGCTTTAAGTTTATTGCGGTTTTGATCGAGAATTTTGGCTCGTAAACCCTGTTCGACTAAATCGTTAATCGCTTTGCTGTGACCACCGGCATTGCGCATCAGCTCAATTAACATCTCGGCACCGATTCGATCGGTACGGTTAACCGGTGGATTAAGTTGCCAGCCATCACCCTGACATCGTAAACAGGCATACCAAAGGTAATAAAAATAAGGCGTTTTCATTAACTTAAGTGGAAGGCCGTGCAGTACCACCTGACCGGGTGTGTCGGTAAAGTTCAGTTTATCGGGACTCAGTGCGACGGTGAGAGCTTGTTGTTTGGTGTAATCAAATTTCTTGTTGGCGAGCATAAACCAGTCAAGTTGGTTTTCGGTTAATGTGGCGATCGGTGATTGTAACGTCCAGTTGAACAGAGCGGTTAAGTTTCCAAGGTGTTCAGAGAGTAAATGGATAAACAGCAGTTGTTGGGTTTTATGAGCCTGTTGAAGTCGTCTCGCCCAATAATGAGCCTGTTTATGAGATAAATGGGCTAATAGCTTTTGTTTTAAATTTTGACCATTGGCGGATAACGGCACTGGCATGAGGTAAGCGAGAATCAGTAGCAGCGCGGCAAAACCGCTGGGGTAGAGTGTTGTTACGGTCCAATTAGTGTCACAACTAAAGGTGATAAAAGTTTGCTTTTGTAGCTTGCCCAATGCCCATTCAATACTGACTTGACCAAACTCCGATTTTTTTTGGGGATCAGCCATTAGCTCTGTGACACGGGCATGACATTGATTAAAAACGGGGATTTTGTTTTGAATGTTTAAGTTGGTTAAATCGCGATTAATGTTGTGCTGGATCAACTGAATAATAGGTCCATCGTTGTTGCTGTAATAAAGCGCATTTTGCAACTTGGTGGGCAACTGTTGTTGCAAGTTTTGGCTAAGCGATTGATTTACCGTCACTCGTGCGATGCACCAACAGATTGAAATAAACAGCAGACTCAAGCCAAGCCATGACAATAACCCTTTTTTATGACGATAAAATGGCCCCACGGACAATCGCTTAACTCGCATTGCAGTGGCTATTGTTGGCGGATTGAATATGCGTATTTAATAGCGTTTCCTGATACATGCCTAATACGTCGAGTAGCGCACAATCAATTTCTTGCGGATGATTTTTGCGTATAAAAAGTGATGCGGCATTGACCTTATCACTAATTAATAACCCTGAAATGGGCGCATCAACCTCCCGTTGTAACCAGTCACCTCCTGTGATCAAGTCAACTTCACCTTTGGCAAATGCCTGATACAGATTTCTGGCATCATCGAAAGCAATGAGTTGATGATCGGCTAGATGGATATTGGCATCTTTTAAAGACATTAGCGGCAGTAAATGGTGAGTTTGGCTGAGTCTGTCCGTTAAAATTCCCACACGTTTATTATCGAAGTAACGCTGTTCCAACAAGGGCGTCGGACCTTTGCTAAACCAGTAAACCTTGTAATTATCAAATGCCATAAGTAACTGATAATAATGGTTGTAACCTGGTACCAATCCACGGAGGGCGTTTTCTCTGCTCCAGATCAGGTCGTAGTTTTCACTCAGTACTTCGGTGGGAGAAAGCAACCAACGGGGCTTCCAGGATATCGTCACGCCGGAATAATATTTTGCCATTGCCGGTGACTGACATAAACGCTGCGCAATACGGTCAACATTGAACGAGGATACTGCCAAAAACCGGAATCGGGGATTGTCCGATTGGGTGTTCCGCATATCACATTGAAAGTGGTAGTAATCGCTTAAATTAACCGGACTGACGCGCTGCGATACAAAAGATAACATGACAGAGAGTGCGATCAGGGTTAACAGCCACAGACTGAATTGGTAACCCTGTCGAGATGTAAATAATCGCCACAACATATCAATAGCCAATAATGAATTTACTCTTATCAGTCTATGGCCGATTTATGTCAAAAATATTAAATGGAAGATTTCAGTCTTACTAAGTGAAGGGCATATTTGCGTCATATTCACCACACCAAATGACGATTTTTTGCTGTGTTAAACACAGGTGATTTTTATTCAAACGTGGGAAGGATATTGATCAATGAATAACTAATTTATCATAACCGCATGATTGACAGCGTTGTCATTTTGGTTTAGAAGTAACTAAGTGATTTTAATCGCGTATTTTTTGAGCATAATTGACAGCGCTGTCATTTTGAGTTTCTCGTTAGGCTATTGCATAACCAAGTGCGTAGCTAAAAGGGGATAACGGCGAGACTGCCTTGGTTAAGTTTATGGCAAGCGATGTCAATCAAGCGCGTAAATAAGTGATGTTGTTGCAGATAATAGAATCAATAGACGTATTTAATTTATTCCGATTCTGACGTTTTGATGCCCACACTATTTCAATAATTAAAATGAATTAAAAAAATAAAGTTAGTAGAAGACCAAACCCAGGTTATGAAAGTAATCAAGGTTATATAAAAATAATGAGGGATAAACATGTCAAATCAATTTAATAAAAAGCGTCTGGTGATTGCCATTTCCTGTGCGCTTTCTGCTCCCGTTTTAGCACAAGAAGCCACCACTGATGTGCAAAATGCCGATGAATCTACCGAAGTCATTGAAATTCGTGGTATTCGTCAAAGTATTCAAACCGCTCAGGATCTCAAACGTTATGCTGACACCGTAAAAGATGCCATTACTGCATCAGACATTGGGGCGTTGCCTGATAGTTCGGTGACCGAAGCGCTGCAACGGGTCCCCGGTGTTACCATCGAACGTTTTGCGTCATCCAGTGACCCCAAACATTACGCTGATGAAGGGACCAGTGTATTGGTACGTGGCTTGGATCGGGTGCGTAGTGAAAT
Source organism: Neptunicella sp. (assembly GCF_048268085.1). Lineage (NCBI taxonomy): Bacteria > Pseudomonadati > Pseudomonadota > Gammaproteobacteria > Alteromonadales > Alteromonadaceae > Neptunicella > Neptunicella sp. Next base: position 30,544 of record NZ_JBLWWF010000026.1, read on the forward strand.
TAATGGTCGCGATAGCTTCAGCGCCAATCCTTGGGGTGGACTGAGCTACGAAGATTTCCCGGCTGAATTGCTCGGTGCTGTTGAAGTGGTTAAAAACCAGACCGCCGATCTGATTTCCGGTGGTATTGCCGGTACTGTTAACTTAGTGACACGCAAGCCTTTTGATTCGGATAAACGTTTAATTGCGGTCAGTGCCCAAGCTAATTATGGGGATTATCGTAAAGAAACCACGCCGTCGTTCAGTGCGTTATTTTCGGATAATTGGGATACGGATTCCGGTAAGTTCGGTTTATTGGTGGCCGCTTCCCAGTCTGAATTCCAAACCCGTGGTGATGGCTTTGGTTTAGGCAACTTTCACAGCCGTGGTCCTTTAAATACGTTCTCCTATGATGAGTGGGGCACCCCAAGCCCCGGTATTAATTCCGGTCAGTATTCCGCACCTTGTATACCGGACGCTTCAGATTGGCGTAACTGTGACAATCTGGGGTATCCCGATGCCGTTCAGTACAGTGATGCTGACGCTGCGAATTATGTTCCCGAGTTTGACGGTCAAGAACTAGAAGGGCAACCTGAGGGTGAAACCTGGTATGCTCCGGCCAGCTATACCATGACCTCGGCTGAAAATGATCGTAAACGCCGCGGTTTTACTGCCTCATTGCAATGGCAAAGCACGGATGAAAAAATTACTGCAACGTTAGAGCACATCAGTTCTACGGCCTCGTTAATTTGGCGGGAACATGTCATTACTCAGGCTGATCAGGCATTTAAACCTTATGCGCCCAATGCGATTCAATGGTTTGATGAAAGTGACAGTGGTCATCCGTTAACGGTTGATGATAATGGCTACGTGACCTCAGGTGTGGGTCATGCAAGCGAACCGAACGTTCCGCTGCAATTCCGTTCTCGTTATAACTTCAACGAAAATAAAGTCAAAGATACGTCATTGAATGTGGTCTTTACACCAACGGATCTGTTAACCGTTGTTGTTGATTATCAACATGTCGATTCCGAGCAAGTGGTTCATAACAACGGAATGACCTCTATCATGAATGGTAATCAGACCGCTGAAAATGCGCCATTTTTTCTGGATTTAAGAGGCTCCGATCCCCAACTGGAGTTTTTGAATGCCAATACCTCCATGCCACCTGATGTCGAAGCAGACACGAATCCGTTTTTGCGATTGGGTAGTGGCATGCAACAAGAAGAATTTAATGAGGCGAATGCGAATACCTTCCAACTGGACCTTGAATACAAACTGGCAGGAGCGTTTACCGCCATTAAAGCCGGGCTTTATCATTCCAAAAAAGAACTAATCGTACGTAACACCGAATACGAAGGTTGGCAGGCACTAGGTACCCCCTGGATTGCACAAGACTCTTACAATGCTTCACCTCAAGTTGCTCCTGAGCTATTTGAGCGTGTGAGTTTTGCTGATCACAATGACGGCAATACACTGCTTGGAGCTAATACCAGCTTCCTGTTCCCACGTATGGAAATGGTGCAAAATTATGAGCAGAGTTTGCGTGACGGTTGTGGGACATGGAATGCGGTAGGCAACGCAATGGATGGTAGCGGTGCGTGTGCATTACCTTATGCTGACTTGGCGGATCGGGCTTTCAGCCATTTTGCCCCGCGGCATATTAGCTCCAGCAACACAGAGCGGACTGAATTTTATGTGCGTGCGGACTTTGATGTTGAAATGTCAGATGTGCTGGTGAAGGGTAATTTCGGCCTGCGCTACGTTAACTATCAGTTGCAATCCACCGGTGGTGTGAACTTTCCATCAACATCTCGTCGTGGTACTGATGAAACAGGCTCTCTTTATCAGGTCATGTTAAATCAATATCCCAGTATTTTTGCGTTAGCGTCTGGCGAAGCGATCTCCAGCACCGTAGACGGAACTGATTACACCGCAGTGTTACCCAGCTTAAACCTGAGCTTCGGTCTGACCGATGATGTGGTACTTAGATTCGGAGCATCGAAGGGGCTTTACTATCCAAGTCTGGTGGATTCGGCGAACAAAATGGTGCTCAACTTGGGCTATGAACAGGTTTTACAAAACCCGGATGAAGCCAGAGATGACACCACAAACCCGGTTATCGATCTGAAAAATATTGAAATCAGCGCCAATGCCCGTAACCCGTTCCTCGAGCCTGAAGATGCTATTAGCCTTGATTTAACCGCTGAGTGGTATTTTGCTGATGCCGGTTCACTGACGACAGGCTTGTTCCACAAAAAGCTGTCCAATATCATTCGCAACAGACAATTTTCCACCGAAGTGGAAGTGGATGGTACCAGCTTCCCGGTCTCGGCCTACGGTCCTGATAACACCGGATCCGGTACCATTCAGGGTTTCGAAATTTCCTATAGCCAGTTTTACGATATGTTACCCGGTTGGATGAGTGGCTTGGGATTGCAACTTAACTATACCTATATTGATCAAAGCGGTTTGGAAGATCCTAATACCAATCCGACCGAAGCCATCCAATATGATGGGGCGGGAGTGCCGATTAGTGACAATCGTAATACGTTCCGCCAATTTACTGGCTTGCCATTACAGGGCTATTCAGACCAAAACTACAATATTGTCGGTATGTATGAGAAGGATGATATTTCGGTCCGTTTAGCCTATACATGGCGTTCGGAATATCTGTTGACCTTGCGTGAGTCTGAAGAGTTTGTTCCGGCCTATTCAAAGGCTCAAGGGATGATGGATGCCAGCTTCTTTTACGCCATTAATGATCAAGTCAAAGTGGGCTTACAGATTAATAATGTGCTTGATGAGAAGACTGAAACTCAATACCAGCAAAATCAGCAAGGTACCTTAACCGATGGGTTTACTTTTACCACCGATCGTCGTTTTGCGTTGACCATGCGAGCGACTTTCTGATAAGTAAAATAGCACACCTTGTGATATAAACTGCGTAGCAGCAATGCTACGCAGTTTTCTTTTGACGCCCTGAAAGTGTTAGTTTGACAATAAGGGATAGCCATTAATCCAAACATTATGCAAAACAAGTTAAAATCCATCTGTATTGTGGGTGGTGGAACGGCTGGCTGGATGGCCGCCACATCACTTTCTGCCGCCTTACGAGGGAGTCAAATTCAGATTACGCTGATTGAATCAGCTGATATTGCCAGTATTGGGGTAGGGGAGTCGACTGTCCCATCAATCATGGATTTTTTGCAAACCAGCCAGATCAATCTTAAAGACTTTATTCAGGCCACCTCTGCCAGTTTTAAATTGGGTATTCGTTTCGACGATTGGTCAACGCCCGGGGAAAACTACTTTCATCCCTTTGGTAAGGTGGGTAAGGATGTGAACGGGTTTGATTTTTATCAGGTCTGGTTAAAATCCCGTGCTGACGGCCATTCGAGCCGTTGGCTTGACTATTCGCCCAGTGCCATCATGGCTGAAAATGAACGCTTTATGTTGCGTCCATCAGCAGGGCAACTAAAAAGTGGCCAATCACATGACTGGGTATTATCCAGCTATGCCCATGCCTTGCATTTAGATGCCGTTCAGCTTGCCGGCTATTTGCGTGAACTCTGTTTGCAGCGTGGTGTTAGTCGTATCGAAGCCACCGTCAATAAAGTTAATCTTGATAAAAACGCGTTTATTCAAAGCCTGCAACTGGATAACGGCCAAACCGTTAGCAGTGATTTTTTTATTGATTGCACCGGTTTTAAAGGATTATTAATAGAACAGGCATTGCAGGTCGGCTATCAGGACTGGTCACACTATCTTCCTTGCGATCGCGCGGTGGTGGTACAAACAGAACAAGCCGATAGCCTGGTCCCCTATACCATTGCCTCTGCTCAACAGGCG
>NZ_JBLWWF010000027.1:0-25793 GCF_048268085.1 Neptunicella sp.
GAACTTCATAACTGTGGGTGATATTCACCGATGAACTTAACATAATCGCCACTGAGCAATATTTATCGGCAGACAGATTAACCGCTCGCTCGACATGTTTTTCACTCACTTCATTCCCGGTGACTACAAAATGTAAGTGAATATCGGTAAATACTGCTGGCACCGCGTCTGCTCGTTGGCCAGTAACCTTAACCTGTACGTCAGTCACATTCTGGCGGGCTTTTTGTAAAATGCTCACCACATCCACCGAGGAACAACTTCCAGCCGCAATTAATATTGCTTCCATTGGGCTGGGTGAAGCTTGATGATCCCCGTCTAAAGCTAAGCTAAGGCCACTTTCTGTTTTACCTTCAAAGCGCATATCGCCTTGCCATTTCACTTGTACTTGCATGATTATCCCGACTGAATGAATGAAACTAAATAATTAACTATTTTGCCATATTACTGTGACCGCTGTCGTGATCCGAGCACAACACAGACAAACTTTGTAACAATCCACCGGCGTTTGTCATTTTATCCATCTTTTGTAATGCCCGTGGTTCATTTATAGTGATGCACAATTGGTGGATATTATTCAATATCCGAATGTCATGAAGGATTGAACAACATGGGTCAAGAAACCACTAAAATTTTGGTTGTCGATGACGATATGCGCCTGCGCAGCTTATTAGAGCGTTACTTAATGGAACAAGGTTATCAGGTGCGTTCTGCGGCTAATTCTGAACAGATGGATCGCCTGCTGGAGCGAGAAAACTTTCATCTGATGGTACTGGATCTGATGCTCCCCGGTGAGGATGGCTTGTCGATTTGTCGGCGTCTGCGCCAGAAGGAAAATGAAATTCCCATTATTATGCTCACCGCCAAAGGGGATGAGGTGGATCGGATTATCGGGTTGGAAATGGGTGCTGACGACTATCTCCCCAAACCATTCAATCCTCGTGAATTACTAGCTCGAGCCAAAGCGGTATTGCGGCGTAAAACGAATGAGGCGCCCGGCGCCCCGTCGATGGAAGAACAAGTAGTCGAATTTGGTCAATACAAACTCAATCTGGCCACGCGCGAAATGAGCAAAAACGATGAACAAATGGTGCTCACCAGCGGTGAATTTGCGGTGCTTAAATCATTGGTCACTCACCCCCGCGAACCCTTATCCCGGGATAAATTGATGAATCTCGCGCGAGGCCGCGATTACAGTGCACTGGAACGCAGTATTGACGTACAGGTTTCTCGTTTGCGGCGCATGCTGGAAGTCGATCCGGCGAACCCTCGTTACATTCAGACCGTATGGGGTTTGGGCTATGTATTTGTACCTGATGGTGAATCTGCCGCCTAATGCGTTTACTGCCCAGAAGTGCCTTTGGACAAACCGTTTTACTGATTGGGATGCTATTACTGATTAATCAGGTAGTGTCCTATATTTCAGTCACTTATTATTTTATCCATCCCAGTTATCAGCAAATAAACAGTTTATTAGCCAAACAGGTCAAACTGGTCTTTCTCGAAGGGCATAATCTAACCGACGCCGAGAGTCGTAAACAGTTATATCAGGCCACGGGTATTCGCGTTTATGATCAATATCAAGCCCAGCAGCATGGTCTGAACAATTCAATTTATTATCAATTTTTATCCTCGGAAATGACCCGTCAACTCGGCGGTAACTCGGAAGTTCGGGTTGCCTCGGGAGATCCTTATGTATTCTGGATCCGTGCCCCCCACTCACGTAATTTATGGGTGATGGTACCAATGATCGGAGTGCGTAATACCGATATCTCCCCGTTAACCATTTACTTGATGGTAATTGGTATTTTAAGTGTGGCGGGAGGCTGGATCTTTGTAAGACGGCTCAACCGGCCATTAAAAGCGCTACAGCAAGCGGCTTTTCAGGTGGGCAAAGGCAACTTCCCGAAACCCTTGAAAGAAGAAGGTTCCAGTGAAATTCGCTCGGTCACCCGGGCGTTTAATCAAATGTCCAAAGGCATTAAACAACTCGAAGATGATCGGGCCTTACTCACTGCTGGTATTTCCCATGATTTACGCACACCCTTAACCCGTATTCGCTTATCCACCGAAATGCTGCCGGCCGATCAGGAATGGATCCAACAAGGAATTAATAGCGACATCGAGGATATGAATGAAATCATCGACCAGTTCATTAATTATGTGCGTCAGGATCAGCAGGAAAAAGTTGAAACAGCTAATCTGAATAAAGTCATAGAAGATGTCGTCAAATCCCGAGATCGTGAAGACGATCATCATATATCATTGGATTTAGACGAAGTGCCCGATGTGGAAATTCGCAAAGTGGCGATTAAACGGGTATTGGATAATTTACTCGAAAACGCCTTTCGATATGGTGGTAATCAGGTCAGCATCCATTCCGGTTTTAATAAAAAAACCAAGATGGTATTTTTTGAATTACGTGATCACGGCCCCGGTATCGCTGAAGACCAAATCGAAAACCTGTTTCAACCTTTCGCCCAAGGCGACAAAGCCAGAGGCAGTTTAGGCTCCGGGCTGGGTTTAGCCATTATTAAGCGTATTGTCGATATGCATAGCGGGGAAATTACCTTGCGTAACCATCCGCAAGGCGGTTTGGTTGCCATGGTGAATTTACCCGCCAGTAGAAAAAAATCGAATTACCAATAGAGATAATCAACCGACCTGTTGCAAGGGCATTCCCTTAGGTCCGGCTTGGCGAATGGCATCTGACACATCATATTTAGCAAAATTAGCCTCAAATTCAGCAGCCAGATGAGCGGCATATTGATCGTATTTATTTGGGTCGGCCCAGGTATTACGCGGATTAAGTAACCGACTATCCACACCGGGTAATGCAATGGGCACATCCAGATTTAATACGTCAAGATGTTGGGTAGCGACACCTTCCAGTTTATTATTCACAATCGCGTCTATCACCGCGCGGGTCACCGGAATGTCAAAACGCTGCCCAACCCCGTAAGGGCCTCCCGTCCAGCCGGTATTCACCAAATAAACTTTGGTCCCAAACTCACGTACACGCTTGATCAGCAACTCAGCATACACAGCGGCAGGACGTGGAAAAAACGGTGCGCCAAAACAAGTGGAAAACGTCGATTCAATCGCGGCGTTGGCTCCCATTTCGGTGGAGCCAACTTTGGCGGTATAACCACTTAAAAAATGATAGGCGGCGGATTGTTCCGACAACACTGATACCGGTGGTAATACGCCACTCACATCACAGGTTAAAAACACCACGGCATGGGGCTCTGCCCCACGATTGGCTTTTTCCCGCTTGGCAATATGCTCAAGCGGATAAGCCGCTCGACTGTTTTGCGTCAAGCTATCATCGTAATAATCAGGTTGTCCCTGTGGGCCGAGCACCACATTTTCCAACACAGTACCAAAGCGGATGGCATCCCAGATAACCGGCTCGTTCTGCTGAGATAAATCGATACATTTGGCATAGCAACCTCCTTCGATATTAAACACGGCACCGGCTGCCCAGCTATGCTCGTCATCACCGATTAAATAACGACCAGGATCGGCAGACAGGGTAGTTTTACCGGTACCCGACAGGCCAAAAAATAATGTCACGTCCCCCTGTTCGCCTACATTAGCTGAACAATGCATCGGTAATACATCATGCTCGGGTAGCAAGAAGTTCTGCACTGAAAACAGGGCTTTTTTCATCTCCCCCGCGTAATTCATTCCGGCAAGTAATACTTTTTTGTCAGCAAAATTAATAATTACTGCTGCATCACTATTAGTGCCATCCCGCTCGGGTACGCAGACAAAGCTGGGCACATTCATCACTTGCCATACATCCTTATTTGACGGATTCCACTGCTCACTGCGAATAAACAGATTTTTGGCAAACAGCTGGTGCCACGCCCGTTCAGTACGAACTTGTAAGGGCAAATAATATTTAGGATCAGCTCCCACTTGCAGATGTGACATGAAATGGCTTTTGCTCAACAAATAACTTTCGATCCGCTCCCACAACGCATTAAATTTCTGTTCTGAAAAGGGACGGTTTACCGTTCCCCAATCGATATCCGCTTCAGTATCCGGCTGTTTAACAATAAAACGATCTTTGGGTGAGCGTCCGGTACGTTCACCGGTGTGGGTTACCAGTGCACCGTTGGCCGCTAATCTGCCTTCATTACGGCGAATGGCGTGCTCGATGAGTTCAGCAGTGGATAAATCGGTCAATACTTGGCTAGGATCAAAATTCATTGGCGACAACCTTTTATGAAAACTTACAATTCAGTTAACAATTTTTGTAATTAGCCAAAGGATACGTTATTTAAGGGGTATAGAGATAGTGTAGAATTTAAAAAAGGTCTAAAAGATAATTACTTTCAGTTTATATGATCTAAAAATTACAAATCACCTCAATCGAGTCAGGAAATTGAGGTGATTGTAGGAAGTTTCTGACAGGCTATTTAAAACCCATTACTGTGGCAACGAATTCTCACTGTATTGACCGCTGTGAATAGCTTCAATATCAATCGCGTCAAACTGATACTCGGTATTGCAATACTGGCAATGCATCGATACAAAACCATCATCACTGACGATATCCAGTAATTCCTGCTTTTCCACACTCGCCAATGCCACCGCACTGCGCGCCTTGCTACAGCCACAACTGAATATAACGGATTGTGGCGCATACAATTCAACTTCTTCTTGATGATACAGTCGATACAGCACATCTTGCGCTGCTAAATCGAGTAACTCATCGCAACTGATGGTGTCGGTCAACTGACTCAGATGTTCAAACTGTTGCGGATCGCCATGCTTACTGGCCGGTAACACTTGTAATAGCATCCCACCGGCTTTGACGCCGTTATCATCGATACGCGTTTTCAAAATCACTTTGGTCGGTAATTGCTCTGACTGCAAAAAATAGGCTTCTAAACATTCAGCCAAACTGGGTTTATCCAATGCTACAACACCTTGATAACGCTCACCTTCTTTGGGTGTGATAGTAATGGCCAGAATGCCTTTTTCGAATAATTGGCTAAAATCCTGATCAAGTACTTCACCTTGCCAACGGGCGATACCGCGCATTTTTTGCTCATCAGTCCCATTCACAACGATGTATTTAATAACACCTTCACTTTGCAACTGTACGGCAATGTCACCTTCAAATTTTAGGGTCGCGGTTAATAATGAAGTGGCGGCGAGTAACTCACCGAGTAAATGTTGTATCGCTAATGGATAGTCATGTTCACCAATAATAGCCTTGAAGCTATCCTGCAATTGTACAATCTCACCACGCACATCGGCCTGATTAAATATATAGCGATAGAGTTGATCCATTGAATTCATATTGTCTCTTTAAATAAAGCTCGAGCTGATGTACTCAACCCTAGCGGTTATTGATGTTTGGCGCGAATTAATTGACGACGTTGTTTTTTATCCGGCTTACCGTCGGGTTTGGGGCTATGTAATGCATTAATCTTTCGAGCCGCGGCATTCCGTTCACGTAATGCAATACTGTCAGCCGTTTCCTGATACATTTGTTCAGCTAAACTGGCACTGCGTCGCTGGCCGTTAAGCTGCAATACTTTAATCTGTTTTTCATCACTTCCTTGTCGTACAGTGAGTAAAGCATCAATTTCAACCAATTTACCCGGTTTACTACGTTGACCATTATACTGCACTTTACCGCCTTGGATCATATCGCGGGCAATTGAACGAGTTTTAAACAAACGGGCAGCCCAAAGCCACTTATCTAACCTTACCGGCTCAATTTGAGCATTATTTTGTTCTGTTGCTTGGAATTTTATGCGATTCAATGGTCAAATTTCCTCAAACGGTAACAATTTACACATATTATTTTGTGGACGGTTGTGACACCCTGCATAGAAATTATATTATGTGGTCAATAAACTGAATTGAAGCATCATGTTCATCGAAAATTATACCCTTAAGCAAATGAGCCTCCAACTGCAGCGCTATCAAATCTATCTGCCCAGATTGATTGTCGTGCTGTTAAGTTTATATTTGCTGAACTATGTTGCACTTCTGACATGGCGACTACTTCCAGCCCCCGCCCAAGACCAGTTAATTGACATCACACCGACTGTCAGCCACACCAGTAATAAAGGCAACCAAACGGATATTAGCAAAATTCAGCGTCTCAACTTGTTTGGTCAAGTCGGTAAACAGCCGGATAAACCGGTAATGTCAGTACAAGATGCCCCCCAAACCAATTTAAAATTAACCCTCACCGGTGTTGTCGCCAGTACACAAGATAGCGCCGGAGCGGCCATTATCGAAAACAAAGGCCAGCAAAACACCTACGGTATCGGTGATAAAATTGATGGCACACGCGCTACGGTCAATGAAGTGTTTGCTGACCGCATTACTATCAATAACGGTGGCAGTACCGAAACCCTGATGTTAGACGGATTAGACTACAATAAAAATCCATCCATTATGGTACGTGCCAGCGATGATAACGAGACTAGAGTGTACGATGCGCCAACTGGAAATGATTCCGTCCAGCATCGCACTCTAACTCCGGCGGTGCAAAATTTACGTCAGGAAATTGCTGAAACGCCGGCCAGTTTTAGTCAATACATCAGCATTTCACCAGAACAACAAGACGGCAAACCAGTCGGCTATCGCGTACATCCTGGCCGTTCACCCGAATTGTTTAATGCAGCCGGATTACAAAATAACGATATTATTACCGAACTCAATGGACTTGATTTAACCGATCCGCAACAGGCGATGGAAGCCATGTCGAGTCTGAACGAAGCTGAATCGCTACAACTGACTGTTAACCGTGATGGTGATTTACTAACCTTATATCTGGATCTCCCCAGCTTGTAGGTATATGTCAATGATTTTAAAGGATATATTATGAGGCTAAGCAGCCAGTCCCTGTTAAAGGGATTTTTTACACTGATGATTTCCGCCACGCTCACTTTTAGCACTGCAGTGACGACCGTGGCTGCCGCCGAATATTCCCCTAATTTTAAAGGCACCGACATCAATGAATTTATCAATATCGTCGGTAAGAACCTGAAAAAAACCATGATTGTCGATCCCAATGTACGGGGCAAAATTACTGTTCGTAGCTACGATTTGATGAACGAACAACAGTACTACCAATTTTTCTTAAATGTATTACAAGTTTACGGCTTTGCCGCGGTAGAAATGCCCAATGGCGTACTTAAAATTATTCGTGATAAATCGGCTAAAACCTCCAATTTACCCGTAGTGGAAGATGACCTACTCAACGGTGATGAAATGATCACCCGTGTAGTACCGGTCTATAACGTGTCCGTGCGTGAATTATCACCACTGCTGCGTCAACTGAATGATCAGGCGGGTGGCGGTAACGTAGTCAACTATGATCCCTCAAATGTCATGATCATGACCGGTCGCGCCTCGGTCATTAATCAGCTGGTAAAAATTATTGAACGGGTGGATAAAGCCGGTGATCAGGAAGTCGAAATCGTTAAGCTGCAATACGCTTCTGCGCCAGAACTGGTGCGTATTGTAGAAAATATCAATAAAGACCAAGGTACTAAAAATAACGGCTCGCCGTTAGCACCCAAAATTGTCGCTGATGAACGTACCAACAGTGTAATTATTAGTGGTGATATAAAAGCGCGGCAAAGATTGATTCATCTGGTGAAACGCCTTGATCTGGAGCTGGAAACCAACGGCAATACCCGAGTGATTTTCCTTAAGTATGCGAAAGCAGAAGAGCTGGTCACTGTCTTGCAAGGTGTCAGTGCCGGTATTCAGGCTGATGAACAGGGTGGGCAGAAAACCACTGCGGCTGCGCGTCGGCCAAATAACAGTTCGGTCAGTATTGAAGCCCATAATGATTCCAATTCGCTAGTGATTACCGCTCAGCCGGATATGATGAACAATCTGGAAGACGTGATCCGCCAATTAGATGTTCGTCGTGCTCAGGTACAAGTTGAAGCAATCATCGTCGAAGTGTTTGAAGGTGACGGTACCAGTTTAGGTGTGCAATGGGCGCACAAAGACGGTGCCATGCAGCAATTTACCAATAGTGGTGTCCCCATTAGCACCGTTGCAGGAGCGGCCTATGCCGCCCGCGACAAAACCACAACGAATAATGTGATCGGTACCGAATCCGGCAAAGTGACCCAGGTAACCACCACCACTGAAGGCGATAAATCATTAATTGCCCAAGCACTAGGTGCCGTTAACGGCACGTTATTTGGTATCGTCAAAAATGACTGGGCCGCAGTAGTGCAAGCGGTCAGCAGCGATACTAATTCAAATATTTTGGCTACCCCCCATTTAACCACCATGGATAATGAGGAAGCCTACTTTATTGTGGGTGAAGAAGTACCGATTATTACCGGTCAAACCGCCAGTACCGGTAGCAATAACAATCCATTTCAAACGGTGGATCGCAAAGAAGTGGGGATAAAACTGAAAGTCACCCCACAAATTAACGAAGGTAATGCCGTACAACTGTTAATTGAACAGGAAGTGTCCAGTGTTAGTGGCGCCACTTCAGTGGATATATCCATCAATAAACGGGAAATCAAAACCTCAGTGATCGTCGATGACGGTGGCACAGTGGTACTAGGTGGTTTAATTGATGAAGATGTCCAGGAAAGTGTTTCCAAGGTGCCATTGTTGGGTGATTTACCCTTAATCGGTAACCTGTTTAAGTCTTCTACCTCAAGCAAACGCAAGCGTAACTTAATGGTATTTATCCGTCCGACTATTATCCGCGACGGTTTAACCATGGATAAAATCAGCAACAAAAAATATAACTATATTCGCGCCCAACAACTGGAACGTCGTGCCGATGGCATTAATTTAATGCCCAACAGCGAAACTCCGGTATTGCCCCAGTGGGACGACACCATGGCGTTGCCACCAAACTACGACAATTATTTACAAGACAAAAATAATAAAGACAAGCGACAACCAACAACGAGTCAGGACAAGGAAGACTGATGGACGTAGTAGAGGCTACTGAACTGGCGAATAGCGAGCAAGACTCGCGGCATAAACAGCTGAATTTCAGCTTTGCCAAACGCCATCAGGTTTTACTGGACACCTCGAGTGAACCGGCCACCCTGTATCATACCAGTGAAACCGCCTTCGATATTTTTGCGGAAGTACGACGCTTTCTGGGAGCCTCTTTTGTGTTAAAAGAGATCCATATTGATGAATTTGAAGCGTTACTCACCAAAGCCTTTCAACGCGATTCTTCCCAAGCCAAGCAATTAATGGAAGACATAGGCAATGAAAGCGACCTGTTTACTCTGGCAGAAGAACTGCCTGAAGCGGAAGACTTGTTAGATAGCGAAGACGATGCGCCCATCATCAAATTAATCAATGCCATGCTGGGTGAAGCAATCAAAGAAGGTGCCTCGGATATTCATGTGGAAACCTTTGAGAAACAGCTGACAATTCGTTTTCGAGTCGATGGCGTATTGCGCGAAATTCTGCGCCCCAATCGTAAAATGGCCTCCATGCTGGTGTCCCGTATCAAGGTTATGGCCAAACTGGATATTGCCGAAAAACGGGTGCCGCAAGACGGGCGCATTACTTTACGTATTGCTGGCCGTGCCGTCGATGTGCGCGTCAGCACCATGCCATCCAGCCATGGCGAACGGGTGGTGTTACGTTTACTAGATAAAAATAATGCCCGATTGAATCTGCAAGATCTGGGGATGACCGCCGAGAATCGCCAGCATTTTTCCAATTTAATCCGTAAACCTCACGGGATTATTTTGGTTACCGGCCCCACCGGCTCAGGTAAAAGTACCACTTTATATGCGGGATTAAGTGAAATTAACTCCAAAGATCGCAATATCCTGACCGTCGAAGATCCAATTGAATTTGATCTCGAAGGTATCGGCCAAACTCAGGTTAATCCACGGGTCGATATGACTTTTGCGCGGGGCTTGCGAGCGATTTTACGTCAGGATCCTGACGTCGTGATGATTGGTGAAATCCGCGATCTGGAAACCGCGCAAATAGGCGTACAAGCCAGTTTAACCGGGCATTTAGTGTTATCCACCTTGCATACCAATACTGCCGCAGGGGCAATTACTCGTCTGGAAGATATGGGCATTGAACCCTTTCTACTCTCGTCCAGTTTACTAGCGGTATTATCGCAACGTTTAGTGCGCACATTATGCCCCGACTGTAAAACAGCTAAACCCCTTAGTGAACAAGAACAACAATTACTTGGCGCAACAACCCTGCAAGATGCAGTAATTTATCATCCCAGCGGTTGCGCCGCGTGCAACCAAACCGGCTATCGTGGAAGAACAGGCATTCATGAATTATTAATTGTGGATGAAACCATCCGTAATCTGGTGCATAACGGCCATGGTGAACAGGCTATCGAAAAATATATTCGGCAGCACACCCCAAGTATTCGCGAAGATGGATGTCGTAAAGTTCTCGAAGGTCAAACGTCCTTGGAAGAAGTCTTACGTGTGACGCGGGAAGAATAAATGCCGGCTTTTTCCTATAAAGCGATCGACCAACGAGGCCGCAATAAAAGTGGCGTAATGGAAGCCGATAACGCTCGCCAGATCCGCCAGCAATTGCGTGAAAAACACCTGATCCCGGTGGAAGTAGATCCGGTACATGAAAAATCGAGCAAGAACTCCAGTGGGATGAATCTGTTTAAAGCCGGAATTTCGGCATCCGATCTGGCGTTGTTAACCCGTCAGCTTTCCACCCTGATTGAAGCGTCATTGCCCATTGAAGAAGCCCTGCTCGCCGTAGCCGAACAAAGTGAAAAACCACGGCATAAAAATATGATGATGGCAGTACGCGCCAAAGTCGTCGAAGGCCACAGCATGGCTGAGGCCATGGGTGAATTTCCACATATTTTCGATCAACTGTTTCGGGCCATGGTCGCCGCAGGTGAAAAATCCGGTCATTTAGATACGGTACTCACACGATTAGCCGATTACACTGAAAATCGTCAGCACATTCGCAGTAAAGTTACCCAAGCGTTAATTTATCCGGCGTTAATGATGACCGTCGCACTGGGTATAGTCATGTTGCTGCTAACCTATGTGGTGCCACAAATTGTCGGCCAGTTCGATAATATGGGTCAACAACTCCCAACCATTACCTTAATTCTGATTGCTATCAGTGAATGGGTGCAAGATTACGGCCTGATTGGTTTTGCTATTATTGTGATCGTTATCCTTGGCTTACGTCGCTTGTTACAGCAACCGTTATTTAAACAACGCTTTCATCGCGGCATGTTGTCGGTACCGGTGTTAGGCAAAGTCAGCAAGGGATTAAATACCGCCCGTTATGCCAGCACGTTAAGTATTCTCACCTCCAGCGCCGTTCCCTTATTGGAAGGGATGGGTATCGCCAGTGAAGTGCTGGAAAACATACATATAAAACAATTACTTGGTGAAGCCGCCGTTAAGGTAAAAGAAGGCGCCAGTTTGCGGAGTTCATTAGAGCAAACCCGAATTTTCCCACCAATGATGATGCATATGATTGCCTCTGGTGAACGCAGTGGTGAATTACAGTCCATGTTAGCTAGAGCGGCGCAAAATCAGGATCGGGAATTTGAGGCACAAGTGGGAATTGCCCTCAGCATCATGGGACCGGTACTGATTTTATCCATGGCCTCCATTGTATTTTTTATTGTGATGGCCATTTTATTACCCATTATTTCATTGAACACGTTAATTTAGAGGCACTTAGCTATGAAACAGTCAGGATTCAGCTTATTAGAAATTATGGTGGTCATACTGATCATCGGTTTGCTAACCGCCATCGTTGCCCCCAATATCCTCGGCAATCAGGAAACCGCCCAACTTAAAAAAGCCGCGGTGGATATTCGCCAACTGGAAAATGCGCTGGAAATGTACAAATTACGTAATAGTACCTTTCCTACCAGTGAACAAGGACTGGATGCCTTAGTATCAATGCCAACCATTGAACCTATTCCACGCAACTATCCAGAAGAAGGTTTTATCAAAAACCTGCCGAAAGATCCCTGGGGTAACGACTATCAATTGCTTAGCCCTGGTGAAATGGGCGCCATCGATTTATATAGCAACGGTCCAGATGGACAACCGGGCACAGATGACGATATTGGCAACTGGAATATTAACGACTATCTGAATTAATCACTGCTATGCAATGCAATCAACAACGCGGTTTTACTTTGCTCGAAATCATGGTGGTCATACTGATCATCGGGATTTCGGCCAGCGTTGTGATGCTCAATGTAGATGGCGAGGATCGTTCTGATGAACTTAAAAAACAGGCGCAGCGTTTTCAGGTAGTGTTTTCCATGGCGGCTGAATACGCCATTTTGAATCAGCAACAACTGGGGTTACGCATCGATCAAAACCAGTATTATTTTGTGATACTGGATGATGAGCAACAATGGCAAAAGGTTGATAACAACGATTTCCTCAGCGAATACAGTCTCCCCGAACCCTTTAGCTTAAAGCTCGAACTGGATGACTTGCCTTGGCAGGAAGATCAAAGCCTGTTTGATAGCAAATTATTTGATGAACAGTCATCTTTTGATCAAGAGCAATCCTCCATCGGTGAAGAAGAGGAAGACAAAAAGCCACCTCCTCCGCAAGTTTGGCTGTTATCCAGCGGGGATATTACGCCTTTTAGTCTGACCTTTATGTTTGAACCCAATTTCGGTCAACAACAGCCGACCTATTTCAGGATAGAAGCACAAGATGCCTTGCCACTGGTGTTCAGCGGCCCACTGGATTCACTATGAACGGGTTTAAACACCACACCAAAGGCATGACCTTACTGGAAGTAATGGTCGCCTTAGCCATCTTTGCCCTAACCGGCACCGCCATTATGAAAGCGGCCACCGAGCATTTACATGGTGTCGGGGTACTGGAAGACCTGACGTTTGCAACCTGGGTCGCCAACAATCGACTCAGCGAAATCCATCTTGAAAGCCAATGGCCACCCAAAAACAACCAGAAAGGCTCACAGGAAATGGCTGGAAAAACCTGGTATTGGCAACAAAAAGTACTGGAAACCAACGACAAAGATTTACGTATGGTAGAGGTTAACGTTTCACTAAATGAACAGGGTCAATCTCCTATCAGTTCAGTACAAAGCTTTTTTACCAAACCAACAATAAAAGCGCCGGTTGCAACTGAATGAAGCAAATAACGGGCTTTACCTTATTGGAAGTACTGGTTTCACTGGCCATCTTTGCCATTATTGGTTTAGCCTCCAATGCAGTGCTAACGTCGGTGATTGACAGCGATCATCTGTCCACCGAACGCTTTGCCCAATTGGAAAAATTACAACGCGCCATGTTAACCATCGAGCGGGATGTGATGCAGGCCGTGCCACGCCATATTCGTATCGAAGGCGAAAACAGCGATTGGACTATGCATGGTGGCTCCGGGGAATTTGACAGTCAGGCCGATGGTTTGGGGTTTATTCGAGAAGGTTGGCATAACCCGCAACTGGTGTTACCGCGCAGCACCTTGCAACCGGTGATTTATCGCGTTCAAGAGGATCAGCTACAGCGGGTTTACAGTAATTACGTGGATAATGTCGTAGGCTATGAACCTAAAGTGCGGGTATTACTGGATAATATTGAAAACTTTCAGGTTAACTTTATTAATGCCCCGGACAAGGTTGAAGAGGAATATTCCAGTCCCCAATTACCCCAAGCAATTGAGCTCATTATCACCAGCAAAGACTTTGGTGAAATCAAGCGCACGCTGCTACTTACGCCAGGAGATTCGTAATGAAATCACTACGACAATCCGGTGTTGCTTTGCTAATTGTGTTATTGGTTGTGGCGATTGTATCGGTACTTGCCACCGAAATGGGTAGCCGCTTACAACTGCAAATCCGTCGGTCGGCCAATATTAAGGATAATAATCAGGCCTATTGGTACGCCATGGGGGCGGAGCAATTTGCCAAAAAGTCCATCGAGGCTTTGTTTAAACAGGCAAAAGGCGTTATTCATCTGAATCAACCCTGGGCTAGCACCGATTTTGAATATCCACTGCCCAATGGTGGTATTCAAGCCAAATTGGTGGATATGCAAAGCTGCTTTAATCTTAATGCACTCGCTTCAAACTCAAGCGGTACAACGGCGGGTTATACCGAACAGAAAGCTTTTCAAACCCTACTTACGTCTATCGAAAACGAACCGCCTATCCCGGCACTGAATGCCGAAACATTGGCCGATAGCCTAACTGATTGGCTCGATGCCGATGACCAAATCACCGGCTATTATGGTGCCGAAGATCCGGAATATGAGTCTCGCCAATTTCCTTATCTGGCCGCCAATAGCCTAATGGTTAACAAAAGTGAACTACGGTTGGTTAATGGTGCAGAACTTCCCTGGATCAACGACATTATGCCCTATGTCTGCGCCATTCCCGGAAACACCGAACTAAAAATTAATGTGAACACCGTCAGTGAAGAACATGCCGCTGTAGTGCGCGCAGCATTAGGCAGCAGAATTTCCATTGAGGATACCCGCAGCGCATTAAATGCCCGAGGAAAAGATGGTTTTGATAATATAAACGATTTTTTTTCCCAGCCGGAAATTAGTGCACTGGGTTTAAGCAACGATCAGAAGAAGTGGTTTGATATTACCACCAGTTATTTTATTTTACATACCAAGACCCATTACAATGATGCCAGTTTTAATCTGTCATCGGTTTTTGCAATAGATAAAAGTGGCCACGTCAGTGTGATCCGGCGTGAGTTTGGAGGCTTGCTTTGAGCGAACAATTAGTCATCCGATTAGGATCAACCCCGCAGGATCCCCTGTACTGGATGGTCTGGTCAGATACCGAAAAGGACATCATCGCCTCAGGTGAACTGGCGAATGCCGAGGCATTAATCACATTAATCGACCGGGCCGGCAATAGACCCATCACCATGTTAGTGCCGGCCAGCGATGTCTTACTCAAATGGGTGACCTTACCCGGTCGAGCCAATCGTAAAGTATTGGGGGCGATCCCCTATATGCTCGAAGATGAGCTAAATACGGATGTGGACAATCAGTTTTTTGCCCTCGGCCCCCGTTATGGCGATCAACAAGCAATTGCGATTGTGGATCACAGCAAAATGCGGCAATGGCAATCGATTGTCGAATTAGCGGGCTTGCAGTGCCATAAAATGTTGCCCGACGTATTAGCCATACCCGTTAATAACGATGCCTGGTCGTTAATCAATCTAGGCGACAATTTATTAATCAGGCAAGATCAATGGCAAGGCTTACAAGGCGAACCGGAATGGCTAATGATGGCGATGGAACATGCTGCTAAACAGCAAACTACACCGCTAGTTATCCACTGTTTAAGTGATGTGCCAGCAATCAATTTAGCCAATATAGAATTTGTTGAACAACACGCCGAAATGCCACTACAAGTATTAGCCCAAGGTGCATTAAATGCGCCGTTTAACCTATTGCAAGGCGACTACAAAATTCGCCAGCAAGGCAATCAGCAATGGAAAAAATGGCGCGTTGCTGCGATTCTGGCGGGCATTGCATTGTTGTCTGGTTTGGTGGATAAAGGTATAGAAGCCAATCATTTACGGCAACAACAGGCCGATCTGCAAGCACAAATTGAAGCTCAATATCATCGAGCGTTCCCTAATGGTGGACGTTATCGTAATCTCAAATCAAAAGTCACTGAGCTAATGAAGGAACTTCAACAAGGTGGTGGCGGCGTGTCGTTATTAGCGATGCTGTCACAGCTATCCGACGCTTTTAACAGCAGCCAAGTCAAACCCCAAACGATTAAGTTTAACCAAGATCGGGCCGAATTACGTTTACAAGCCGTGGCCAAAGACTTTAACGCACTGGAAAAATTCAAAAGTGCAGCAGAGTCAGCCGGATTCGAAGTTCAACAAGGCGCTATCAATAATAATGGTGATCAAGTCATCAGTACCTTAACGTTGCGGAGTTAAACATGGATCTAAAACAGCGCTATAAACAGCTGAGTGAGCGGGAACAACAAATTGTTTTCATCGGCGGGATCGTGTTGATTATATTTTTATTCTACGCACTTATTTGGTCACCACTACAACAAAGTGTGCAGCAAGGGCGTAATGCGGTGAGTAGCCAACAAAAATTGCTCACCTGGATGCAAGCCAATGCCAATAAAGCCATTCAGTTAAGGCGTGGTGGTTCGACTAATCGCCCGACTTTTACTGGCTCGTTGCCGCAAGCGGTTAACCAGTTAGCCCAACGCTACCAAATAGCGATAGCCCGCATGCAACCGCAAGGTGACACGCTGCAAATATGGGTGGATCAGGCTCCGTTTAATGACACCATTGCATGGTTAAAAAGCATCGAAGATAAAGGAATTAATATTCTTGATGTTGATTTTGCCGAAGTAAACCAACCGGGTCAGATTAAAATACGCCGCTTATTATTAGGAAAAACATGAAGTCCATCGTAAAAACTGTGCTGCTGTGTTTACTCTGTTACAGCATTTTTCTTGTTGTTCATTTGCCCGCCGCTCACGTACTCAATTGGGTCACCTTGCCTAAAGAACTCAAGATCAACGGTGTTAACCAAACGATTTGGTCAGGCACCATTAATCAGTTGGTATATCAGGGGATTCCCTTGCAGGACGTATCATGGGAACTGGATTTTTTACCTTTGTTATGGGGTAACGCCAACCTGAATATTAAAGCTGGAAACATGCGCGACACTGAACAGGTATCGCTAACGGCAAAGCTAACCTTATCGGCCAATCACGCCCAAAGTGACGGTTTGCAGCTGTATTTACCGGTCAATATGGTGCTTGGTCAACTACCTATTCCGCTCCCCGTCAATGCTTCCGGACGTTTTAAAGTTAATATTAGTGAACTCGATTATCAACAACAATGCGTGACACTATCCGGTCAGGGGCAATGGTTAAATGCTCAAGTTGCTGGTACTCAAGGACCTATTTCGCTAGGTAATTTTGATGCCGATTTGTCATGCGCCAAACAAAATATCAAAGTGCTGATTAAGCCGAATAACAGCTTTGGGTTAGATGCTACCGCGCAAATTACTCCCCAAGGCCAGTTTTCGATTAACGGTAAATTTAAACCGGACAGTAATCTACCGCCTGAGGTCCATCAGGCCGCTGCCTTATTTAGTCGCGCCGATGCGCAAGGCTTTTATCATATTGACTGGTAACATACCGCTGTAGAATTTATCCCAAGGATCCCGCATATGAAGATTAAATTATTGATTACCCTCGTTGTTAGCCTGTTTTTTATGTCAGTTGCGCAAGCAACCAATTTTACTGAGGGGGATTACTATCAAGTACTGAAAGGCAGTGGAACGACCCAAAAAGAAGTACGCGAATATTTCTCCTTTTACTGTCCCCATTGCTTTAATAAAGAGCCGCTTATGCAAGCGCTTAAGGCCAAACTGCCGGCTGATGTCAACTTGGTCAAAAACCATATTACTGGCATGCACAATCGTAAGGTAGAGATTGAAAACGATCTGACTAAAGCCGCTATCAGTGCAAGATTGATGGATGCAGATGAACAAATTATTCCAGCCATTTTTAATTATATTCATCTTAGTCATGCTGATTTTTACAGCGTCAAAGATATTCATAATCTGGTGGTACTCAGCGGCGTGGATGGTGACAAATTTGATAAGGTATTCAATAGTTTGGCCGTACAGAACGAGTTCGACCAGACCAATAAAAATACCCAGTGGTTACGTGAACAAGGCTACTCGTCGGTTCCGA
This sequence comes from Neptunicella sp., assembly GCF_048268085.1. Taxonomy (NCBI): domain Bacteria; kingdom Pseudomonadati; phylum Pseudomonadota; class Gammaproteobacteria; order Alteromonadales; family Alteromonadaceae; genus Neptunicella; species Neptunicella sp. The sequence continues at coordinate 17,706 of NZ_JBLWWF010000027.1, forward strand.
CCCTTGTCATCAACGGTAAATATAAGCTCGATGGCAAAAATATCCACAGCATCGACGAATATATTCAGCTGGTACTGTTCTTATTGGACAAGCCAATTAACTAATCGATTAATCCAAACGCAGCTGGCTCGGTGTTAACCCCGTCCAGCGTTTTACCGACAGATACAAACTAGCAACATCGGCAGCCCCCTTATTGGGTGAAGACGCACTAGGGATATGGCAAATTCGCACCATGCCAGCATTGCTGCCCAATATTAAATTAATCAGTACCACTCGCTTACAACAACTTATTCAAAACTGGTTAAAACCTTAAGTCTTTTGCTCCAGCGATTCATCTCGATCGCTGGAGCATCTTAGCCATTTATACGACCAATCGTCTTAAAAATTCGTTGAATTAAATGATTTTATTCACCTAAAACCGCTAATATTAGGTGGTCATTCACCAGCTATTAGGGAGTAATAGTGAATCTATATTTCAGACTCTTGGCCGTAACCTTAGTAATCAGCGGCTGTTCCTCAACCGATGTCGCGCTTAAAACCAGCCCCTATACGATGAAAAGTGGCGGTGATGTGCCTAAATTACAGCAGGGATTGCAGGTTAAGCACGCCGATCTTAATTTTGAAGTATTTCCGGCTAAAAAGCAGATTAGTGGCACCACAACCCTGACTTTACATAGCGATACTCCCAGAGCGGCTGTTGCAGTTGATTTGGATCAGGTGTTTTCAATCAGCACTGTTTCGATAAATGGGGTTGCACTAAGCCCTAATGCCTATCGCAATGATAAGGGCTTGCTTAGTATGCAGCCAGCCGCGCCTGTTCAAGGTGATTTTACCGTAACGGTCAGTTATGCGGGCACTCCCAGAGAAGCCGTTAAAGCCCCATGGGATGGCGGGTTTGTGTGGAGCAAAACCCCTTCCGGCGCGGACTGGATAGCGACAGCTGATCAGGGCGAAGGTTGTGACCTGTTTTGGCCCTGTATTGATCATCCCTTTGGCGAGCCATTAAGCGCCGATATTCGGATTACCGTGCCCAAAAACCTTAAAGCGGTCACCAACGGCGTGTTTATCGATGAAGCGAGTCAAGGCGACACCACAACCTATCATTGGCAAACCCGTTCGGTACACAACACTTACGGCATTGCTCTGAATATTGGGCCCTATGAGAAGATTGAACAAACCTTTCACAGTATTTACGGTAACGACTTCGAGGTGGTGTATTACCATCTGCCGGAAACCACCGACAAAGCCAAAATACTGTTTGCCGAAATCCCGCCCATGCTGGACTTTTTCGAACGCATGATTGGCCCCTTCCCTTTTAGTCAGGAAAAAGCCGGTTTTGTTGAAACCCCACATTTGGGCATGGAACATCAAACGATTAACGCCTACGGCAATGAGTATAAAAAAGATGCCTATGGATTTGACTGGTTGATGCAGCATGAATTCGCCCATGAATGGTTTGCCAACCAACTCACTGCGGCCAATTCAGATCATATGTGGTTGCAAGAAGGGTTAGGCTCTTACATGCAGCCGTTATTTACTCAGTATTTACATGGCGATATGGCGTATAAAGCCCGTCTGTTTGAGCAACGCAAGGCCTTGGACAACCAGTTTCCAATGGTGTCGAACAAGTCTCTTGAAGTCGAGCAGGTATTTAATAAAGACATCGGCCCCGGTGGCGATGTGTATACCAAAGGCTCACTCATGCTGCACAGTTTACGCGAACTGATTGGAGATGAAGCATTCTTTAAAACCATCCGGATCATGACATATGGCACAGATAATCCGCAGCCGGGCCATTTAACCCCTCGTTTGGGAACCTCCGATGAATTTATTCAGATTGTGAATAAAGTGACCGGCAAGGACTTAACCTGGTTCTTTAATGTGTATTTATTTCAGGCCAAATTACCGAAATTGCTAGTTGAACGTAGCGATTCAAAAATCAGTCTGGAATGGCAGACTGACCAGAATGTCTATTTCCCGATGCCCGTTGAAGTCAGCATTAATAACCAGCTGCACGTATTGGATATGAGTCAGCCACAAAGCTTGCCGGTATCGCCCAAAGATGTGGTGATTATCGATCCGGACAGCAAAGTGCTGCGCTACGATCAGGCAATTGCAGACTATCAGGCGTTTAAAAAGGCACAAGCCAAATAACGCTGCTATTGTTAGTACCGTTGCCGCACTTGCCCAATCTCGGCTATTGCGGCAACGACCATCCAGGTGGATAGTTGCCATTTATGCATTAAATGTGTTCAATTACTCCAGAACAACTTAATCCTGTGTAAGTGACTCTCATGCAATATTGGTTATTTAAATCCGAACCCGATGCCTTCAGCATTGATGATCTGGCCGCGATGCCCAACCAAACCGAACATTGGGATGGCATTCGTAATTATCAGGCACGTAATTATTTACGTGATGAAGTAAAGCTTGGTGATCAGGTGTTTTTCTATCATTCCAGCTGCAAGGATGTGGGTATTGTTGGCGTGGCCGAGGTGGTCAAGGAGAGCTATCCGGATGACAGCCAGTTTAATCCCGAGTCCAACTATTTCGATCCCAAAGCCAATCCGGACAATCCGCGCTGGATGATGGTAGATATCAAATTCAAACAAAAATTCGACAACATCCTCAGTTTAAAAAACATCAAAGCCATGCCGGAAATTACCGAAATCGGTCTGGTCAAAAAAGGCCACCGCCTTTCTATTATGCCGGTTACAAAACAGGAATGGCAATTCTTGTATAAAGCCGCCACTAAGAAATAATAGAATATAGGGGTAATTGGATAGCATTGGCTAACGCCCAGTACATGCGCGGCTTTGTAGTGGATTGCTTTGCGGTAGCGCAGCGTTAAACCGCAAAACAAGAAACGGAAAAGCCATCAGACTGCCTTGATTGTTAGATATTTCACCTTGGACTCGGAAGACAGCTAGCATAACTACCCGATATAGCGATAATTTCTGTCTGAATTCCGATCCGACCAGTTAGTATTCCAATACCTTGAAACGCAAGTACAACTAGGCCATTGGATATTTTGAATAATTTCTCCATCAATTCTGCCGGAACCTCATATTTTGTCCAATGTATGGCATGTATTCCCGAATGAACAAAAGAATTTAAAGGTAGCCATGAACTGGTTTTGAATTCATTTAGCGAAACCATAAGCTGTGAAAGGTGAGGTGACTTTTCTAGCACCGTAAGCATCTGATTTACAGAGGGTATATTTTTACTAGCTTGCTGCGATTCAAAATTAAGGTCACCAGACAGCTTTTCTATTTGTAAATCACTTGCCCCATGTAAAGACCAAACACTTCTAACTAGTGCCTCATATTGCGACCTGAGTGATACACTAGCCCCAAGAATTAGGTGCTGTGCACATAGCGCTCGTACCGCTGCAGCAAACTGCATAGACGTAATCGCTAGTGTAAAGCAAAGCTTTGCTCTATCAGAATTTTCAGATAGCGGATAATCCACTACATCAGATAATTCTTTAAATAGTTCATCTGCTCTATCGAAGTCCATGAACTGGCCTTTTATCTAACGCCGCAAGCAAAGGCGCGCGTTAGCGCGTCCAGCCCGAAGGGCGATTTTGTCTTGCCTTGTTATGTAATGTTTCATTGCTAGGTTATTTTTCTAATATGGCTTCAACTAATTTTTCGATGTATTTTGATGAGAAGCATTTCCTTTTTTGGCGAATAAAGCCAGCCGGAAAATTGACAACAGTGTGATTTACAAAAAGCTCTATATCATCTTTTATAAGTGCATAGTCAATAACTTCTCCAGGAAATAAATCTCTCATATTCGCTTCGACACTGTTAAGCATATCAGAAACTTTAGTGCGCCTATTCTTATCTATTGATCGCCGTTTTACATCAACCACTTTGCAAAACTCTCGTTGTTTTTTCACCCAATCTTTTCCGTTTCTTTTTTCTAAGATAGAGAACATCTTTCTCTTTGAATTATTGTGTTTCTCTCTGTTTATTTCTACTGTTGCCAAAACTAAATTGCTAGGCCAAGAGCTACCGCCCTCTGTAACAGGAATGACATGATCAATTGCGAAGTTTTGTGGTTTCTTATTAAGAGGTTGGCCTGTGTAATAGCATAATCCTTGCTGAGCCTCATAAAGAGCGTCAATGTCTTCCTTTTCATAAGTGCCAGAAGATAGAATATACAAGCTCGCCTTGCGCGATTCAGAACGCATCTTATTTTTTTCGTACTTTCTTATAATCTCATATATTTTTTCAGCATCACTTTCGTTCGGTATCTCGAAGTGGACATATCCATCAGCTGAGGATTTAATACGAACTGTTTCAAGAAAGCATTCCCTCACGGTGTCCGTAAGACCATTCAAAAGATCTTTCGAGATTATCCCAGTAATTTTGTCACCATAGTCAAGAAACATGAACTTCCCTAAATCACATAACAATTTAATAGAAGGAATTAATCCCGAATTCATGCCAGGTGAAATTCCTTCTTTGCTGATTTGTTTTTTTGACAGTACTCCGCATATTTAAGTAAATCAATCTGTTAGCGGTGCATTATTGATGAGTCAGAAAACAAACAAGGCTTTTCACCCGCAAGTTTTTGGAAAAAGCCCAAGCCAAAACGTTTCTGTCTAAAAATACTGGATCCCGGCTCAACACCTCACCGGGATGACGATATATATGCAGCTTGGGGATGCACTATCTGGGAGTAGTCAAAGAACGAGTTGATGTGTTCATACTTCAACTGCTCATACTTCGCGCTCAGCATGAACGGTGCTTTATTTTTCTCTGTGCGACTGGCTGTGAAAAGTAAGTTTTAACTACTTGTTTATCCCTTAGTCTGCTGTTGCTGAATAAACTGCTGAATATGTTGTTCGAGCATATTCAGTGGTATTGAACCTTGTTCCAATACTGCGTCGTGAAAGGCGCGTAAATCGAATTTATCGCCCAATGCCTGCTCGGCTTGATGGCGCAGACGCTTAATGGTGATTTCGCCAATTTTGTAAGACAGTGCCTGAGCCGGCCAGGAAATATAGCGGTCTACCTCGGTATTCACGTTGTGCTCGGATAAAGCGGTATTTTCCAGCATATAATTCACCGCCTGCTGACGGGACCAGCCCATTAAATGCATGCCGGTATCGACCACCAAACGACAAGCGCGCCACATTTCATAACTTAAGCGGCCAAAATCATCGTAGGGATCCTGATACATGCCGACTTCGACACCAAGAAATTCGGAGTACAATCCCCAGCCTTCGCCAAACGCCGAAATATAACTATTGCGGCGAATCGGTGGCAAGTCGCCCATCTCCTGTGCCAGCGATATCTGCAAATGATGACCCGGAACGGCTTCATGCATGGTTAATGCTGTCAGTGCATATAGCGGGCGCTTATCCAGTGCGTAGGTATTCACCCAGTAATAGCCCGGCTCATCATCTTTAGTCGGGGCGATATAACGCCCGGTGGTATATTTAGGCGCGATACTGTCTGGCACCGGCGCGACGCCGTAGGGTGTGCGAGGTAATTTATGAAATAGCTTGGGCAACTTTGAATCAACTTTCTTGGCGATATAGGCTGCCTGTTTAAGCAGTTCTTCTGCGGTTTTGGCGTAAAAGCGTGGATCGGTACGCAAAAACTCAATGAACTGGTTTATATCACCATCAAAATGTAAATCATCAACAATACGCTGCATCTGCGCGCGAATGCGTTTTACTTCTTTTAAACCCAATTGGTGAATCGCCTTGGCCGACATACTCGTGGTTGTGTAATAAGCGGTGCGGTTTTGATAATAGGCTTCTCCATCAGGCCAATTTTTGGCCGCGATATTATCTTTGGCATTGGGTAAGTATTCTTTTACCAGAAAATCATAATAAGCCTGATAGGCCGGATAAACCGAGTTGTTGATAGCCTTTTCTGCCTGTTTAATCAGTTGCTGCCGCTGGGTTTGGCTGATATTCAGTTTATCCAACTGGGTAAAGGGCTGATAAAACAGGCTCTGCTGTGGCGTATCATGGATAAAGGCACTGACCGAATCCTGATAATTAACTAATACCGCTTTAGGCTGAGTTAAACCAATTTCCAACCCCTTGCGCATCCAGTCAATTTGCTGGGCGAACCAGCTTTTAAACTGGTTAAGCCGGTTCAAATAATTTTGGTAATCCTGCACATTAGCAAAACGACTACTTTGCGGTAAAAAAGCCAACCCACTGTGAAAACCATACTCTGAGGTCAGCGGCATATAGTGGGCATGAAACTTATATTCATCGATGGCATTTTGTAACTCTCGACGCTGAATCGCCATGTTCACTCTGTCGGTATCATCCAGCGAAGCACTATCGATATGGTTAAGTCGGGTTAAAAACTGTTGGCGTTGCTGATATTGCTGCTTTAATCCCTGTGGAGAAATATCGGCTAATCGACCGTCATAATCGTGAATACCGTAACCGGTGGCGTTAACAGGATTAACGGATAATTCATATTGCCAAATTTCATCAAGCAATGATGTCAGCTGAGTTGATGCGGCAAAAACGGAGAGAGGCAGACATAACACTAACAAAGCAATCAGACGAATTTTCATGTCTTTTCTTCAACAGCGAAATAATAACGGCAGCTTACTATGAACTGGGTTGCTATTAAACGTTCTACAAACAAAAACGGATCGGTGAACCGATCCGTTTTATCCAGCTAAGCCGCGCTTATTTTGCCAGTTCCACCATCACTGCGGTATACATTTTTAGATTAAGTATAAATTGCTGCATGGTGATAAATTCATGCTCGGAATGTCCTGTGTAAACGGCTCCCGGCATGGACGGGCCAAAGCTAACGGCATTGGGGAATAAACGCGAATTAGTGCCACCACCGATAGAAATTGGCTTGGCATCTTTCATTCCGGTGTAATGAGAAAACACCGACAATAAGGTATCGGTTTGTGGTGCACTGCTTTGTACAAAGGGGTCACCAATATAATTGTTCACATCTTGTAATTTAACTGGATTAGCTTGCTGCCACTGAGTTAACGCCTGCTGAATCTCAGCTTCCAGCTGTTCTTTCGATTTGCCTTTAGGGCGACGAATATTAATGTTTAACTGAATACCACTATCCAATTGCTTAAGCACCGTGGGGGATACCGTCATGGGTCCCATAAAATCATCCTGGTAGGCGATATGACCAAACTTTTTACCATATAAGCCGGTACCCAGATTATCGTTTAGAAAATTAACTAAACTACCGGCAGCATTATTGGCCCAACGTTGTACGGATAAAATATCCGCCAAATGGGTAATCGCATTAATACCATCAGCGGGTTTGGACGAATGGGCTGACACTCCCAAAGCAGTAATAGTTAACTGTTTACCCTGCCATTGATAATCATATTTCATGCCCTTTTGTTTAGCGGCTTGTTGCTTGATCTCATCGAGTAAAGCCTTGTCTGCATTAACGATCACCGCTTTGGCATCTTCCGGAATTTGACTACCAAAAAAGCCGCCCTCAAATGCACTTAAGTAGGCATCTTGAGTGTCAATTTTATTGTTCGGGAAGGTCATACTAATGGTGCCGTAGCCTTTTTCGGCGGTCACCACTGGGTATTCTGCATCAATAGTGATATTGATTTCCGGCAGGTCATGATTTTTAACAAATTCCTGTAACGGTGCCCAATCAGATTCTTCTGCCAGGTAAACATATAACTCAATTCGCTTACTCAACGGGATATGTTTGTCTTTAATTGCTTTCATCGCATACAAGGCGGTAGAAATCGGCCCTTTGTCGTCTTCTGTTCCGCGGCCCAATAATTTGCCCGGCTCTGATGTCAGATCCAGTTCAAACGGGGGTTTAGCCCACTTTGCCGGATTAACCGGTTGTACATCTCCATGCGTAATAACACCGACCCGCTCCTGACCCTGGCCCAAACCGATCATCACCACATAACCATAATCATGAAAATCCAGCCCCAATTCGGCAGCCTGTTTCGCCAGCTCAGCTTTAAATGCTTGATGTTCTGGATTATCTAAAACCGATACCCCTTCTACCGCAACAGTATTATGAGACACCAATTTAGCCAGACTCTGTACCATTTGATCCTGATAAGTCGCAGCCGCATATTGGGCGG
>NZ_JBLWWF010000028.1:0-21017 GCF_048268085.1 Neptunicella sp.
ACTCCGCTAAATTCACTTGTGGCATCTGCCGTACCGCTTCCAGTATGGCCATGAGCCCTCCTACCGTATCTAATACCGCAGCGGTGACGCCGCCATGCAGAATTTTTTGAATCGGATTGCCCATCAGGCTGTCTTGCCAGGGTAAACGAATTTCGACACCGGACTGATCAAATTGGCTGACTTGCATGCCGAGTAGTTGATTAAACGGCATGTGTTGACGAAATACGTTGGCCACGTAGTCGGTCAATTCATCGGCTGATAAGGCCATATTCTGATCCATAAGTAGTCCTGCTCTAAAAAGTAATGACCTGCACCGGTAAAGACACGTACAATAACACAATCATTTTTATACCTGATTAACATTGTCTGCTTCAACCTCATCTGATAATTCGAATTCGCTCGCTTCCGATGCTTTAAACCAACTCAAACAGGTTTTTGGCTATCATTCATTTCGCCCTGGCCAGCAGGAAGTGATCGAGGCAACACTAAATGGCAAAGACAGTTTGGTATTAATGCCAACGGGAGGCGGTAAGTCGTTGTGCTATCAAATTCCGGCTTTGTTGTTACCCGGCTTAACGGTGGTGGTGTCACCACTGATCTCACTGATGAAAGATCAGGTCGATGCGCTGTTAGCCACAGGGGTGTCTGCGGCTTATCTGACTGGCAATATGAGTTATGAACAGGTACTTGCCACCTATAAAAATTTGCATGAAGGGCAGTATAAGTTGCTGTATCTGGCGCCAGAACGATTGTTGCAGCCGGATTTTATTCAGCGTCTGCAACATTTACAGATCAGCTTCTTTGCCATTGATGAAGCCCATTGTGTTTCCCACTGGGGGCATGACTTTCGGCAGGATTATTGCCAGTTAGGTCAACTCAAAAAACTGTTTCCTACTGTGCCAACCATGGGGTTGACCGCCACGGCCGATTTAGCCACTCGTCGCGACATACAAGTGCAGCTTAACTTGCACCTGCCGTATGTATATCAAGGCAGCTTTGACCGCCCGAATATTCGCTACAACCAACTGATTAAATACCAGCCTTTCAGTCAGTTAATGGATTATCTTAAGCAGCAAGACGGCAGCGGTATTATTTATTGTGGCAGTCGGCGTAAAGTGGATGAGCTCAGTCAAAAACTGGCGCACAGTGGGATCAGCTGTGCCGGTTATCATGCTGGAATGGATGCCGATGAACGGGATAGGGTTCAGCAAGGTTTTATCCGCGACAATATTGATGTCATTGTGGCTACGGTGGCCTTTGGTATGGGGATTAACAAACCCAATGTCCGCTTTGTGGTGCATTTTGATTTGCCCCGCACCATTGAATCCTATTATCAGGAAACCGGCCGAGCCGGGCGAGATGGGATGCCGGCCGAGGCCTTGTTATTGTTTGATGAAAAAGATGCCGCACGGATCCGTAAATGGATTGCGATGAACGACAATCCGGAACGTCAAGCCGTTGAATTGCAACGTTTTGATGCCATGCATTCGTTGGCCGAAGCGCAAACCTGCCGTCGTCAGGTGTTACTCAACTATTTTGCCGAATATAACGCTCATACCTGTGGTAATTGCGATATTTGTCTCGATCCACCGCGCCAATTTGATGGCACTGTTGAGGCGCAAAAGATTTTGTCCTGTGTGTACCGGCTTAAGCAAGGTTTTGTGAGCCAATATGTGATTGATGTATTGCGCGGAAATCAACTGAATAAGATTATGGAACAGCAGCACCATCAGCTAAGTACCTTCGGTATTGGTAAAGATCAATCCGATGCGTATTGGCACAATTTGATTAATCAGTTGATCCATCAGGGTTTGCTGCGGGTAGACATTACCCAAAATGCAGTACTAAAACTGACCGAAGCGGCGCGAAATATCTTATCATGTAAGCAAGCGCTAACTTTGGCGGTTCCTCGTCTTAGTCTTAAGATTGGCCGCAAAGATAAACTGGATAAACGTCATTATGATCGTGAATTGTTCGCCAAACTTAAGCATTTGCGCAAACAAATTGCCGAGCAGGATCAGGTGCCACCCTTTGTTGTGTTTAGTGATGTGTCCTTAGCCGATATGGCCGAGCAATTACCCGGTTCTGTTAGCGAGTTTTTAGCGATAAGCGGGGTGGGGCAAACTAAATTAGAACGTTATGGTGAACGTTTTTTAGGGTTGATTAACCAACACTTACAATCTTGAATGGGCTTCCCACAGTTGTCTGACGTGCTCTGCAATGGCGATGTCAGCAGTGTGTTGGTGGATACAGCCAATTATCGGCGGCGACATTACAGTGTGTTGGTTGGCGTCAAAGATAATACAGGGTATAGACACTAGCGCTTGCTGATAAAGGCGTTGACTAATCATGATGATATCAGCACGTTGTTGTTGGTTCCGGGTGGCTGGATTAAGTGAGTTGATAGCGCTAACGCTAAACCCGCCAGTAGTCGTCAGTAATAATGATAATTGCCGACGTCGAGCCGGATTGGGCTCGACCAGTAACAGATGCATACAATGGGTCTTAGCCTTTCGGATCAAGACTGGAAAAGTAGGCGGCTAAATCTTCAATATCGGTATCACTTAGCGGTTTGGCCATGGCGCTCATGACCGGATCTTTGCGCACGCCATCACGTAAATCTTTGAGTTGTTTTTTCAGATATTGTTCTTTTTGACCGGCTAAATTGGGGTACATCGGGATCATAGACACTCCCTTAACACCATGGCAAGCAGCACATGAGGTTGATTTTGATTTACCTGCCGCGATGTCTCCGGCCATGGTTCCGAAACTCATTAAGGCTGCACCAAGCAACAAAACAGTTTTGACTGACATAAATAACTCCGTTGATTGAAAAAAACACACCTAACATTACCAGTATTTCACATTGATTAATCTCAATATTTTTATATTAAGTGCCGCAATAAGTACGATAATCGCGATCAGCATCAACTGGCAAGTCTTGATACAAATGTGTGTTGTCGGTTAATGAATAGGGCTTACGTAATACTGCTAACAGTTTTTCTGCCTCATGATTGTTGCCGGTGGCAATGCATTCACTCAATACTGCTTCAATATGATGATTGCGCGGAATGACTCGCGGGTTGTGCTGACGCATAATGGTTTTAGGGTGGGACTGCTCTTCATGTTGTAAGCGTTTTTGCCACAGAGCGAACCAGTCACCCAACTCACTATTTAAGCTGTCAGCAATGCGGTTATCATCAAAAGCATCAGTGAGCCGGTCAAAGGTGTGGGTGTAATCCATTTGCTTGTTGCGCATCTGATTGAGCAGGGCTTGAATCAAATCTTTATCCGTTTGTTGGATATTTTCGGTTTGATTTAGCCCTATTTTGCCAGCCAACATGGCAAAGTATTCCTGTTCAAATTGTGCTGAAAATGCCTGAATTAAGGGTTCTGCGTGTTGCAACGCCTTATCTTGATCCTGATCTATCAATGGCAATAACGCTTCGGCCAGTCGCGCCATATTCCACTGGGTAATCGTTGGTTGATTGGCAAAGGCATAACGGCCCTGACGATCGATGGAACTATAAACGGTGGCCGGATCATAGATACCCAGCATGGCACATGGGCCAAAATCAATGGTTTCGCCACTGATGGCACAATTGTCGGTGTTCATCACCCCATGAATAAAACCAACCCGCAGCCACTCGACGACCAGCTTAATTTGTTGCTCAATTACCAGCTCAAGAAAACCCACCACTTTGTTGGTCGGGTGTTGCATCGCGTCTGGAAAGTGGCGTTCGATGGCATAGTCGGTTAATGCACTAAGCGATGCGATATCTTGTTGAGCGGCAAAATATTGAAAGGTACCTACCCGCAGATGGCTGCTGGCTACCCGGGTCACAATGGCGCCAGGTTGCGGTGGATCGCGATAAACCATTTCTCCGCTGGTCACCACGGCCAAAGAGCGTGTTGTCGGTACGCCAAGGGCGTGCATTGCTTCACTCATTATATATTCACGAATGGCAGGGCCTAAGGCACAACGGCCATCGCCCTGACGCGAAAAGCGGGTTGGACCAGACCCTTTGAGTTGAATATCCACTCGCTGTCCTTGTTTATCAATGATTTCACCAAGTAAATGAGCGCGACCATCGCCTAACTGGGGATTAAAATGACCAAACTGGTGGCCAGCATAAGCTAAGGCGATAGGGTCAGCGCCAGCAGGTAATTGATTGCCTGAGAAGTAATTGGCTAATAAGTTAGGAGACTGCTGTTCAGCTGGGCTAATTGATACCGAATCGGCTAGCGCGTTGTTCCATAAAAACAGCTTGGGATCAGTGACTGTTGAGGGAGAAATACGTTGGTAAAAGGCTTCACCTAATCGAATATAGCTATTATCAAATTTCACGTTTGCCTCTGTTGAGAGTGAGTCACGATGTCAGTGCTATTGTGACTATATCAGGAACCAGTGGCATAGTTGAGTAATCAAAAGGTTGATATAAACGTGCAGACGATTATTCTTAAGGCGTGTTATTCATTCGAGATGTCTACTTTTTGAAATTCGTTGTTACGCGATTGGTTGTTATTTTTTCATTGCTGGCAGTTTGGCTGGTTGTGTTACCGGTATCTGCGGCTCCAATAGCCATTGATGAATCCTTGTCGGAGCTGAATCTTTCTGCTCAGGTCGAGGTATTGCGAATTGATGATGCCCGCCAATTATCTTTTATCCAAACGTTAGACAGCTGGCAATCGGAAGCGGATATTAGTCCATTAACCGATGGTGATGTGCTGTGGGGCAAGTTATCTATTGCTAATCAAGCCGCGCAAACGATGGATACGTATTTAGTGATGGCCAATCCAGGACTGAACAAGCTTGATTGGTATGTGCTGGATAGTAAAAATCGTATTCGTTATTCACATTTTACCGGCACCGATAGGGCCGACGAGCAACATCATGTTCAGTCCGGGCAGTTTGTTTTGTCGGTCAGTTTTCAGCCCCATGAAACCTTGTCGGTTTACCTCAAGCTTAACGATGATGGCCCAATGGTGATGCCTCTGAGTTTAGTTTCTGAGCGGCAATGGCAGCGTAATCAGCAGCAAAATCAGTTATTGGAAGGCTTTATCGGTGGCGGATTAATTGTGTTAGCGGTGTATTTTATGATTGCTTATATCTTACGTCGCAGTCCGGTACGTTTTTGGTATGCCTCGAGTTGCTTGGCGGCCTTATTATTATTTTTAAACTTGCAAGGCTTATTAACCCAGTGGATGGGGCTGGTGCCTTATATTTCCTCTTTTACCAGTGTGCTACTGGCGATGACATTACTGTGTCTGGTCAAAGTCTCCCATTCTGTATTACATCCCGTGTCGGCCTATTGGCGATACTCTGCTTATATTCTCTGCGCTGGCATGGGCGTAGTGGCGGTGACACTTAATGCCTATTGGCAATTGATTTTCACCGCCAGTATTTCCTCTGCCATCCTGATGATTCAATTATTGTTAAGCATTCGTGCTATTCGAAGGGGGAGTCGTTTGGCTCCGCGGTTGTTTATTAGTGGCTGGTTGATTATTTGTATCGTCAGTATTACGCAGGCAACGTTGTATCTGAATGGGATCATGTTGGATCGTCAAACTAATATCATATTGATTTTGCTGGCATTAGGAGGTGGTTTGATTATTGCGCTGGCTAATGAAGCCTTTGAACAAGCAGCGAAAATGACTCAGCAATATTATCAAGATGAAATCATTACCGATCTGAAACAGTTTTATCAATTAGTACATCATTCTGCAGAGGGCTTATATAGCGCAACGTTGGAAGGACAATTAATCAGCGTTAATCCTGCCATGTCACAGTTGTTCGGTTACGAGTCGGAACAACAGATGTTGAATGAAGTTAAAAATACCCAGCAGCTTTATCGCAAAGAAGATGATCGTAAGAAATTGCTGAAAGAATTACATCATAAAGGAGTGGTATTCAGGTTAGAACTGCAAGGAGTGAAACGGGATGGGTCAGAATTCTGGTTTTCCACTTCGGTGCAAATGAAAGATGACGGTGAGCGGTCATTGTTGTTTGGCTCTGTGATGGATATTACCGAACGCAAGCACAGTAATTTGAGTGTGGCTTATTTAGCCAGCCATGATCCGGTAACCGGCACTTATAATCATCGAGAGTTTGAACGACGTTTAACTCATGCCATTCAATATACCAAACAAAGTAATGGCTCACTTACACTGATATTTATTGAAATCAGCCAATTTGATCAAGTTAATGAAACCTGTGGATATGAATCAGCCAATATTTTATTGCAGCAGCTCTCGCATAAAATGCATGAAGTCATCAGTTCAAGGGCAATGTTGGCGCGATTGAACAATAACCAGTTTGCTGTATTGCTGGAAGGGGAGCAGGCGAATCAATTCTTGGCTATCGCCAAACAGTTACAGCGAGTGGGTGAAGATTTTGTGTTTGCGTGGGAAAAACGTCACTTCGATATCAGTCTGAATATAGGTTTGGCTCATTATGATAAAAATACCAGCTCAGCCCAGCAACTGATTAGTATGGCTAATTCAGCTTGTGAAAGCGCCCAGCAAAACGGTAGTAACCAGATTCATATTTATGCACATCAGGGCCAGGAACTTACCCATTTTCAAACCGATCAAAATTGGTTAGGTATGCTAAAACAAGCCTTGGAAAATAATAAGTTTGAACTTTACTTTCAGCACTATCATCCTCTTAAAGCCAACGAGGAACGCCATCAATATGAGATCTTGTTACGTTTAAATACTGACATTAAAGGCAATTTGATCTCGCCTTCTTCTTTTTTACCTTCGGCGGAACGGCATAATTTAATGGCCATGATTGACGGTTGGGTGATAGAGCATTATTTCCAATGGTTGAGCGCCAATCCCGAACATTTGGCGCAGCTGGAGCGGTGTAATATTAATCTTAGTGGTTATTCCATTGCTGACAGCGATCTGAAACTATTTTTACTAAACGCGTTCGAGCAGTACGCTATTCCCTATGACAAAATTTGTTTTGAATTAACTGAAAGTGATGCAGCAATCCGAATGGATGAAACACTGAAATTTATTAAAACTTTTGCTCATTTAGGTTGTAGCTTTGCGCTGGATGATTTCGGCAACGAGTTTTCTTCTTATTCCAACCTTAAAACCTTGCCGGTGCAGTTTGTCAAAATTGATGGGGGACTCATTAAGGATTTATTAATTGATTCAATTGATATGGCCATGGTGCGTTCGATACAGGATATTGCTCATGCGATGGGTGTAAAAACGATTGCCGAGTTTGTTGAATCCAAAGGCATTATGGTTGAGTTGGGCAAATTAGGGATTGATTATGCACAAGGTTTTGCCATTGCCAAGCCGCTACCCCTTAGTCAGTTTGCGTCTTACCAATATGCAGAAGATAAATCTTAGCGCCCAAACAAAAACTTTTTAGTTGTGCCCAACAAGGTCTATGCGCATCGAGCCTGATTCGCTATAGTTTAAGCAGGTTTTTACTGACGGACTTCTGAGTTGTCACCAATTTTCTATATTGTTGTTTCACAAGGCATTGTTTATTTCACCTTTAGTTGGATCATGTTGCACATTTGGCAAAAAAATGTGTCTGAGAATTACATGCTGGTCTGGGCAATTGGTTTTTTGTTTGGTTCATTCGGATGGTTGGTTAACCTTATTCCCGTGACATTGTTTGCTTCCGAAGCGCTATTCTGGCTAACCGACACCATGATTACACTGATTTCCGCTTCCATGGTCTGTTATGGATTTGTTTTAAGGGCTAACCGGTCATTGCATATGCTGTGGTTTGTGATCGCTGCATTTATTGCCATGAATATGATGGTGTATTTTTCGTCGATCAGAAATAGTTTTGAACTGGAAATGGCGATCAGTCCTTTTTTTGTCACACTATGTTTGCAATTAAGTAGCATCATTTTATGGTGCAAGTCCGGTAAATTAGCGCCTGCAGAAAAGTTTGCTGCCGTTGTTTGCCAAATCGGCGCATTGGTACATGTGGCCCGTGGCGTTTTAACGGCAGCACAGGCATATTCACCGGATCCTGGATTACAGCAATCCTATGAATTGGTTAGCTTTTTATTTTTACCGGCCTCCTATACCGCGATTGGTATGGTTATTTTATTGCTGGTGATCTCGGATTTATTTGAAACTAATAGTCAGTTATCTCTTACCGATCCATTAACGGGTGTGTTAAACCCTAACGGTATTGAGCAGGTGGTAACAAAGTTAATCTCCCATTGCCAACGTAGTGATCAGTGGTTTAGTTTGATATTAACCAATATTGATAACCTGCAATCCATCAATGAGCAATACGGCCATCATGCTGGCGATATGGTGTTAAGGACCTTTGCCAATACCCTGACCAATAATTTGCGTACCGGTGATTATATTGGCCGCACGGCAGGGGATGAGTTTATTTTGTTATTGCCCAATACCACCGATGATGGCAGTTTGGACATGGCGGAACGGCTGCGTTTAGCGGTTGGACAAATATGTTTAATCGAACGTGGTCAGGAAATCCGCTTCACCGCCAGTTTTGGCGTAGTATCGAGCCGTCACGAATATTTCTATAGCAAGCTTTTATCCCGAGCAGAACATGCACTGTATCAGGCAAATTTAAATGGACGAAACTGCGTAGTGACACCCAACCTATTTTAATCTTACTGACTCACAACAGGAGAGCGAATGGCAAACTGGCATGTTGGCGAAGTAATAACTAACCACCGTTGGACCAAGACCTTGTTTAGCATCAAGGTTCGTTGCCCCGCCGAAAATTTTATTGCCGGACAATTTGTACGCCTGGCTCTGCAAATTGGTGATGACAGAGTGCAACGAGCCTATTCATTAGTTAATCCACCAGGGACAGACTATGCCGAATTTTATGTCACTCATGTTGCTGATGGGCTGTTGTCCCCAGCTTTGGCAGCGCTAAAGCCGGGTGACAACGTTGAAGTCTCTTACCCTGCCAGCGGTTTTTTCACGCTGGATGAAGTCCCGCAGGGGGATAATTTATGGTTACTGGCGACCGGCACCGGAGTCGGACCCTATTTATCCATGTTAGCCACCGACGTTCCTTGGCAACGATTCAAACACATTATACTTGTGCATGCGGCGCGTTGGTCAAACGAGCTGTCTTATGCCGAACTGATCCAGCAATGGCAACAACAATATCCTGACCAATTCAGTTATATTCCAGTGGTGAGCCGTGAAAATGTCCCTAATACATTAAATGGACGTATTCCTGAATTAATTTCCAATAAGCAGTTGCAGCAGGCCAGTGGCCAGACATTGGATGACAATAGTCAGGTGATGATCTGCGGAAACCCAGACATGATTAAAGACACCAAAACCTTACTGGAAAGCATGGGCTTGCAAAAGAACCTGCGTCGTAAACCCGGTAACGTCACCGTTGAGCAATATTGGTAGTCATGAAGATGAAAGATAAAGACCAGTTTATCCAAATGTGTTTTGAACAGTTAGTAGAAGTCTTTGACCTTTCACAAAGGCGTCAACCGGATGATAAAAAGAAATACCGGACAGAAGGACTCATCCAGGCTGGCAGAGTATTGGGGGTTTTATCTGAAGTAGAAGCCAAATCCTTAATGGAAAAAGCTCATCTGCAAGTATTTGGTCAAACCATTCAGCAGCGTAAACAACGTAAAACCAGTTTAAAAAGTGCGATTGAAATGGGCGACGATGAATATATTAATATTCCTTCCATCCTTAGAAGTCATCGTTAATTGAATCTAACATACCCCTTATCGGATATTTTCAGCTTATTATCGCAAGGAATGTCGACGAAGCTAAAAATATAATGTTATATTATCACAATGAGCAAACAGCATAGCTTACATTCATTTAGGGCGACCTCGGCACTATCCCGATATGGATTGGTGTTTCTGCTGTTGTTCAGCTTTGTCATTGCCAAGCTTTATGTGGACCATGATGCATCCCATTTAATCACGCCGGATAATCATTGTGCATTGTGTCTGTCTGCGGCTGGCGCAGAGCATGCTTTACCGCCAACGATTATCATCGTTGATGACGTTATCCTTCCTATAACAACCATTCCCAGCCAACCGGTCGAAAATGCGCAGACTGTTGTATCGGTACTCCGTAATCGTGGACCTCCTGAATATATAAATTCCTGACATTACTGAAATCAGAGCACTGACCAATTGAGGTCTTTGCCCTAGTTGAATTTATATTTTCTGGAGAAACTTAAATGGCCGTTAATCGATCATTGATCCTAACCTTGGCGCCATTGGCAATTTTGAGCGCTAACCCGGCTTTTGCCGCAGATAAAGATATTGATACGATTCGCCAAGAGCTGGCGGATTTAAAAAAAATGTATCAACAAAAAATTGAGGCGTTGGAACAACGCATTCAGGATACGGAAGAACAGAGCGACGAAACCACCGAACAAACCCAGCAATTGGCCATTGATTTGAGCCAACAGTCCAACCGCACTGCGGCTAATACCTTTAATCCCGGAATAGGAGTGGTGTTAAACGGTAAATATTTGCAAGCGCCCTCAGACTACGAGTTTTCGATGCCCGGTTATTTTTTGGGTGAAGAGCCGGGTCCGGGCGAAGGCGGTTTGTCACTGGGTGAATCGGAACTGAATTTATCGGCCAATATTGATGACAAATTTTATGGCAGCCTGACGGTGGCCTTTGGCGAAGAAACTGAAGTAGAAGAAGCCTTTATCCAAACCATTGGATTAGCCAACGGCTTTAGCGTTAAAGCCGGTAAGTTTTTTTCCGGGATTGGTTATCTGAATAGTCATCATGGTCATACTGATGATTTTGCCGTGCGTCCGTTGGCTTATCAGGCCTTTTTGGGGCCTAACTTTGGTGATGCCGGGGTGCAAGTAAGCTGGTTAGCTCCGACGGCTCTGTATTGGGAAACCGGTGCCGAGTTATTCCGTGGTGATGCATACCCAGCTGCCGGTGCTGCGAATAAAGGCAAAGGTATTACCACAGTGTATTCCCATATTGGTGGTGACTTGGGTTTAAGCCAAAGCTGGCGAGCCGGTGTGTCTTATTTGCAGGCAGATGTGGACCAGCGTTTTGCCGATGAAGATGCAGGTGACAGCTTTTCCGGTGACAGCAAATTGTGGTTAGCCGATTTTGTGTGGAAATGGGCTCCGGATGGTAATAACAAAGTCACCAACGCAAAAATTCAGGCTGAATATTTTAGCCGTACCGAACAGGGACAATTAGCCACCAGCGCAGATTTACTCGATGTGGATCATCAGCAGACCGGTTGGTATGTGCAGGGCGTCTATCAGTTTATGCCACAGTGGCGAGTGGGATTGCGTTATGAAGGTCTGCAAAGTGACGGCTTGCCAACCACTTTTAATGACACGGTGCTGGATACGCTCGACCACGATCCGCGTCAGGTCAGTATGATGGTGGACTGGAGCAATAGCGAATTTAGTCGAGTACGTTTGCAATTCAGCCGTGATCAAGCTTCCCCGCAAGATTCTGATCTGGTGATCTTGCAATACATCACTGCCTTTGGTGCTCATGGCGCCCATGCCTTTTAATTGGAGACAAACAATGAAAAATTTAAAAATGTTAGTACTTACTTTATTGCTTGGCTCTGCTTTTAGTGCACAAGCCAAAGTACACATTCTGGCCTGTGAACCGGAATGGGCGTCTTTAGCCAATGAGTTGGGTGGCGACTTGGTCGAAACCTACAGCGCGACAACCGGTCTGCAAGACCCCCATCATGTTCAGGCGCGTCCCAGTTTAATTGCCAAAGTGCGTGATGCCGATATGGTGGCCTGCACCGGTGCGGATTTGGAGGTAGGTTGGTTGCCGCTGTTATTGCAACGAGCCTCAAATGCTAATATTCAGCAAGGCAAGCCCGGTTATTTTATGGCTACCCAATATGTACGTTTGTTAGGTATACCCAAGCAAATTGACCGCAGTCAGGGCGATGTGCATGCAGCGGGTAATCCGCATATTCAAACCAATCCTGCCAATATTCCGTTTGTTGCTAAAGCCATGAGCGAGCGTCTTATTCAGTTGGATGCGGTTAATTCAAGCGTTTATCAGGCCAACCTGGAGAATTTTTTAACCCGTTGGAAAACGGCGATGAAAAAGTGGAAGAAACAGACACGTCAGCTAAAACATGCTGCAGTAGTCGTGCATCACGACAGCTGGATTTATCTGGAAGATTGGTTGAAATTGAATCAGGTGGCCACGCTGGAAGATAAGCCTGGGATTCCACCGACTAGCGGACACTTGGCCAGTATTTTACAGCAAATGAAAACCGCGCCGGCGAAAGTGATTATTCGGGCGGCATACCAGAGCGACAAGGCATCTAACTGGTTAGCGGATAAAACCGGTATTAAGGCCGTTGCTTTGCCTTTTACCGTTGGTGGTACCGAGCAGGCCAAAGATTTGTTTGGTTTGTACGATGACACCTTTAATCGTTTAACACAGGCAATTAACTAATGAATTGGGCAGCAGTTGATATTTCTATTATTGGGCCTGCCTTGTTGGCCGGCTTTTTGGTCGTGGCCACTCATGTGCCATTAGGCCGATCGGTGCTTAATCGCGGGATTATCTTTATTGATTTGGCGATCGCCCAGATCGCCGGGCTTGGGGTGATTGCGGCCAGTGTTTTTGGATGGCAAACCGATGGTTGGGAAATACAGATAGCCGCAGTTAGTGCCGCTATGATTGGCGCAGTGTTACTGCACTGGACTGAGAAACGCTTTCCTGCAATTCAGGAGGCGTTAATTGGTGTGGTGTTTGTTTTAGCCGCAACACTGGGGTTATTGCTGTTAACCAATAATCCTCACGGTGGCGAGCAGTTAAAAGATTTACTGGTCGGTCAGATCTTGTGGGTGTCTTATGATCAATTGTTGCCTATTGCCGGGTTATACGCGCTGGTACTGGCTATCTGGTACTGGGTCGATGTGCCCAATGTAAACCGTTTACTGTTTTATCTTTTATTTGCTATTACGGTTACCGCCTCGGTGCAATTGGTCGGGGTTTACCTGGTGTTTGCCAGCCTGATTATTCCTGCGTTGGCAACTCGTGGTTATGCTGATAAAAGCCGTTTGTGGATTGCTTATATTGTAGGAGCTGCGGGCTATTTGGCCGGTTTGATCACTTCGGCCTTATGGGATTTACCTTCCGGTGCCATGATCGTCTGGTGTTTGGCAATACTTGGAGTGGTTGCAGGTATGCTGACCCGTGTTATCAGTGGGAAAACGGCCGATTAACTAGCAAAATCACAGGGAAACAATAGTTTTACTGCTGTTATTTGATTGTGGCTGAAATGATATTTATAACATGCAACCATTTGGTTGCATGTTTGATTTGACTATGCTTTACTTGTTTCATCTTGAACACCAAGGGAAAAAGAGAGCGTCAACATGCAAGATATCATCAAACGTGAAATTATTATTAAAGCCTCGAAACAACGGATTTATGCTGCGATAGCTACCGCCGAGCAGGTTGTATTATGGTTCCCGGATACAATAGAAGGTGAATACAGTGTCGGAAATCAGCCTATTTTCGGATTTGGCCAGAGCTGTAGAAATCAGCTTTATATTGTTGATGCTAAACCCCATGAATATTTTGCTTATCGCTGGGTGCCCGGTGAACAGGATTTTATCGGTGACGTACGAAACGTACCTAACACCTTGGTAGAGTTCCGAATTGATGAACAATCCGCTGGTTGCTGTAAAGTTACTCTGATAGAAACAGGCTTCGCGGGTTTACCTGCCGAACTGATAAAAACGGCTCACGAACAAAATTCTGGTGGATGGGATTATATGTTGGATCGATTAATTAAGTACTTTGAAGCCGCATAAATGATTGAAGCAGAAATTTATAAAGCGCTGGGTGATCCGGTTCGGCTTGAGATCCTCAGGCGACTCGCTAGTGGCTCATCTTACACCATTGGTGAGCTGTCAAAGAATCTTGGAGTGTCGCGGCAGGGAGCCAGAAAGCAGCTTCAGGTACTAGTTTCGGTGAATGTAGTGAAACTTTCATCCAAAGGTCGAGAGACACAAGTTAGTTTAGATACTAGTAATCTGAGGCTCGCCGCACAATTTATCTCTAAACTGGAGAATCAGTGGGATCAAAGGCTAGAAGCGCTTAAAAATTTAGTAGAAGACCAATCCGAATAATATATTTTAAATGGCAGCAATACTATTGCTGCCATTGCATTGCTTAATTCAGCCCTAAATCGCGGGTCATATTCTCGTTGCGATCTTTGTGCACAATCACATTATCTTCGACCCGAATGCCACCAAAAGGCCTAAACTCATCCACTTTATTCCAGTTGATATAACGGGATTGCGGGGTGGCTTTCAGATCGGCCAGCAGACTATCAATAAAGTAAAATCCCGGCTCAATGGTTAATACGTGACGAGTGTCGATGGTACTGGTATTACGTAAAAACGGGTGCTGCTCCGGGGCTGGTTTGGGTGTCCCCCAGTCGTCATCAATTAGCCCACCTGTATCATGTACCTGTAAGCCTAAATGATGGCCAATACCGTGAGGGAAAAAGGTTGAGGTGATTTGCTGTTCGACAATATCCTGTGCGGACAAATTAACTAATCCAAACTGATGCAGTGTTTCGGCTACTTTCAGGTGCGTGGCTAGATGAATATCTGTATATGCTACGCCTGGCTTGACCATATCAATTAACTCCAGCGTCATTTTATCTACTGCTGTGATGAGTTCGGCAAACTGATTCGATTCGCGCGCATAAGTACGGGTAATATCGGCCGCATATCCGTGAAAATGGGCACCCGCATCGATTAAGAAAGAGCGGGATTCGGCAGGGGAAACTTTATCCATTGCGGTGTAATGCAAAATTGCACTGTTTTCGTTTAATGCCACGATGCTGCCGTACGGAGCCTCGTTATCGCCTTGACGAGTCGCACAACAGAACGCCAGATTAATATCAAACTCGCTCAAACCCTGTTCAAAAGCGGACTTGGCCGCTAGATGGCCGGCGACGGCCAATTTATTCGCTTCGCGCATGCAAGCCAGTTCATAATCGGTTTTGACGGTGCGGTGATAATGCATGTAGTGCATCACCCGATCCGGATTAACTAACTCAAAACCCAGTGCTTGAGCGACTTCCAGATATTCACCGATATAGGCGTATTTCGCCTTGTCAAAAGGCAGATATTTTTCTACCGCACGGGCGTTGGTCAGTAAGGTAATATCAAAATAGGCAGTCCAGAACGCATTCGGTTCTGGTGGAACTTTGTGCCAGAAATCTTTGGGACGATAGAAAATTAACTTGGGTTTATCCGAACCATTAACGATTAACCAGCAATTGGGGTTATCCAATACTGGTAACCAGGCTTTAAAATGAGGATTGACGAAAAACGGATAGTCCATATCGTCTAAAAATTTGCGCTTGGCTTGACCGGAATGAATGACTAAGCCATCAATGCCTTCACGTTCCAGCGCGTGACGGGTACGTTGTTGTAATTCTTGAATATGTTGGGCATAAAAATGGACGTATTCTGACATGTAAGTTTTCCGTTGCAAATTTGATGGCGGCTACATTATCACAGCCCTTGCGGACTACAAAGTCGGTGCCTCGGAAGGGATTTGCATAGTGGCAAGATCGCTAAACAAATTGTGCTGATCGCCCAACAAACGCAAATAAATTTGCTTATAGGCCATGACTGCCTTGACGTAGTTGCGGGTCTCCTTATAGGGAATGGTTTCAACCCAAATATCGGCAGGAATACTGCTGTCCTGAGGTAGCCAGTTTTTAACATTACGCCATCCGGCATTATAAGCCGCAGTAGCAAGAACCTGATTATCGTCCATTTTGTCTAGTAGATAACGCATATATTGGGTCCCATAGGTGACGTTAGTGTCGGGATCCATCAATGAACGAGATTTAATTTTTTTCTTGGCCAAATAGCGGGCAGTGCTGGGCATCAGTTGCATTAAGCCTCTTGCACCTACTGCTGAATTGGCGTCTGACATAAAGGAGCTTTCCCGTCTTGCAATGGCAAAAGCCCAGGCCGGATCGATGTTTTGTTGCTCGGAGGTATTGACCATTTGATCTTTAAAGGCCAGCGGGAAACGGCGTTTTATATCATCCAGATAACCGACGCGGGAAAAAGTAAAAATGGCTTGGTCATGCCAGCCCCAGCTATCAGCAATCACTGCGGCCATTAAGCTTTGCTCATCGGTGAGTTGGGATTGTAAATAGAACCATTCGCGACGTGCGCTAACATTACGATTTAAAGCCAAAAACTCTTTGGCGCGTTGTGCAGCGGGCATAGTAACAATAGTGGCCAGTTGGTTGGCATCATAAGTAAGCGGGGAATCAGCCATTGCAGGTTGAGAACGCAACTTGCCACTGGCTAAAAAGCCGTAGTAATGACGTTTGTTCGCTAATTGTTGAAAAGTCTGTTTAGCTTGTTGCGGGGCTTCAAGCTCTTCGTATCCACGGCCTAACCAGTAATGATAACTGTAATCGCTAGTCAGTTTTTTCGGTGCAGCATTGATAATATCCAGTACTTGTTGCCAATTTTTCTGGCGCAATAGATAGGCCAAATGCCAGCGTAATATTTCATCATCATCAAAGTTTTTATCTGCTTGTTCGAGCCATTCACCTGCTTTTTCATGGTTTGCTAATGCCAGACTGACGGCAAACTTGGCGGTAATTTTCTGTTGTTGTTTGGCACTAAATTTGAAGCGGTCCTGTAACTTGTGCCAACTGGCTAGTGCCAGATCACGATCATGCCATACCAAACGTTGTAAACCGTAAGTCAGGATTTCGGTTTCTTTATCCATTATTTTGGCCGGAAACAGTGAAGGCTTACTGACATAACTGGGCGAACGACGCACTTTAAGCCATAAATCAGCCAAGTATCGCTCGTCGGCAGGAAGTAATTTTTTTAAATACGGTAATAATGTGTGGTTACCGCCATCAGCGGCCAGAACTATTCTATCCCATACTGCTTGTTCGGTTTGTCTTCCTGCCTGACGCCATATTTTAAGTACCGGGTCACAAGCCGATGGCAGAGATTGTCCGGTTAGCCACAACTGATCAATTTCCTTGAGCAATGTTGCGTTTTTGGGAGTATCGGCCAGTCGATACAACAGTTGTTGGCATTTTAATTGAGTATCTCCAATATCCCGATAGAAGTGCAAGAATAGGGCTTTTTGATTTTTACTGTGCAGGTAGCGCAGCCACTTTTTACGCAAGGGTAAATCGAGCGGGGTACCTTCATACTTATTCAGAAAAGCGGTAATTTTTTTCTGGTTAGATAAGTAAGGGTATTGAATTAAGGTTTTTTGTTCTACATAGGGATACAACGGATAATCGGCTAATTGGACGGCCAATCGTTGCGACTCTTCGCTAGCAGGGTTGTGAGCAAGTGCTTCGGCGCGGATGAATAATTCACGTTGTTCAGTGAGGTCGCTGGCAAAACAGGTTGCACAAAGCAACACCAGGGTCAGCATTAGACCGCCGGATACTCTGAATAAAAGAATCGTCATTCCGAGCATGTTAATTGCTAAAACTCCTGCAGTAATTCGCAGCCACAACCATAATTCATCTGTATAAGTTGTCAATGCCAGCACGCATCTATTTAATCTGATTATCGCTTAATTAGGGTGGTGTAAACAGAATGACGCAAAAATTCAAACGCTTATTCCAAACGATTGTTTGAATTTGCTTGAAATTTGTCAGCGTATCATCAAGAATTGGCCTCCCTACTATTCTGTCCTCGGAGATAACAATGCTATACGAAGGCAAAAACCTATCCGCCAAATTGTTGGATAACGGTATCGCAGAAGTACTTTTTGATGCCGCAGGTTCAGTCAATAAATTTGATCAACAAACCATTCAGGAAATGGCCGACATGTGTGCTGCGCTAACTGCTGACTCACAGGTTAAAGGGGCTATTGTCCGTTCTGCTAAGCCCGCTTTTATTGTCGGCGCCGATATTACCGAATTCGATGAGTTGTTTGCATTACCAGATGACGAAGTACTGGCTTGGGTGGCTAAAACATCCAAGGCGTTTGATTTAGTAGAAGATCTTCCTTTCCCTACGGTTGCTGCAGTAAACGGTTTTGCTTTGGGCGGTGGTTGTGAAATGACACTCGCTTGTGATTTACGTGTGGCTGATACCACTGCTCAAATCGGTTTACCGGAAGTGAAACTGGGTTTAATGCCTGGTTTTGGCGGTACCGTACGGTTACCCCGTTTAATTGGTGCAGATAATGCCATGGAGTGGATGAGTACCGGTAAAAATCACAAGGCAGCCAAAGCCTTGGCTGTCGGCGCGGTTGATGCAGTGGTTGCGCCAGAAAAACTGGTTGAAGCAGCGATTAGCATGGTAACCGATGCCATCAATGGCAAAATTGATTGGCAACATCGTCGCGCTGTTAAGAAAGCTCCATTAAGTCTGAATAAAAACGAAGCCACTATGTGTTTTTCGACTGCCAAAGCCATGGTCTTCGCCCAAGCTGGCAAACATTATCCCGCTCCTCATGTGATGGTCGATACCGTATCCGGAGCTGCACGACTAGAGCGTGATGCGGCGTTGGGACTGGAAAATGAAGGTTTTGTGAAATTAGCCAAAACCGATGCGGCCAAAGCGCAGATTGGTATCTTTATGGCTGATCAGCTGGTTAAAAGCAAAGGGAAAAAACAGGCTAAAACCGCGACTAAGCAAGTTAACCAGGCAGCGGTATTGGGCGCAGGCATAATGGGCGGTGGTATTGCCTATCAATCTGCGGTGAAAGGTACACCGACTATCATGAAAGATATTGCTCAGCCAGCATTGGAATTGGGCTTAAATGAAGCGGCCAAAATTTTAGGTAAAGGTATTGAGAAAGGCTGGATGGATGCCGGTAAAATGGCGCAGACGCTAAATCGTATCGTACCAACACTGGAATACAGTGCGATTAAAGATGCCGATATTGTGATTGAAGCGGTAGTAGAAAACCCAAAAGTGAAAAGCACGGTACTGGCAGAGACAGAGCAGCATGTTGCCGACGATGCGATTATCTGTTCCAACACCTCGACCATTTCAATCAATTCACTGGCCAAAAGTTTGAAACATCCCGAACGTTTCTGCGGTATGCATTTCTTCAATCCGGTGCATCGTATGCCTTTGGTGGAAATTATTCGTGGTGAGAAAACCTCCGATGAAACCATTGCCGCGGTGGTTGCTTTCACCTTAAAAATGGGTAAAACGCCAATAGTGGTAAATGACTGTCCAGGCTTTTTAGTTAACCGTGTGTTGTTCCCTTATTTTGCCGGTTTTAGCAAGTTGCTGTTGGATGGCGCTGATTTTGCCGCTGTGGATAAAGTGATGGAAAAACAGTTCGGCTGGCCAATGGGTCCGGCCTATCTGCTTGATGTGGTGGGTATGGACACCGCCGATCATGCTGCCGGTGTGATGGCTGACGGTATTCCCGAGCGGATGCAAAAGATAGCTGATGATCCGATTGAATTGCTGTACAAAGCCGGTCGTCTGGGACAGAAGAACGGCAAAGGCTTTTACAATTTCTCGGTAGATAAACGTGGCCGTCCGGCTAAAGTGCCTGCCGATGAGGCGTATGCGCTAATAAAAGCTGGTCAAAAGGACTTTGAAAGCGATGAAATTATAGCTCGATTGATGATCCCCATGGCCAATGAGGCTATTCGTTGTCTGGAAGAAGGTATTGTCGACAGCGCGGCAGAAGCAGATATAGCACTGCTTTATGGATTGGGGTTCCCACCGTTCCGTGGCGGCATTTTCCGCTATATCGAAACAATGGGCTTGAACCATTTTGTCGCGTTGGCGGATAAGTATGCGGACCTTGGTCCAATTTATCAGATTTCGGATGGTTTGCGTGAGATGGCAGCATCTGGCAAATCCTATTTTGGCCAATAAGAGCAGGAGTAAAGAACATGAGTAACATGAAAGACGTTGTTGTTGTCGATTGTATCCGTACCCCGATGGGACGCTCTAAAGGGGGCGTATTCCGCAATGTACGTGCAGAAGATTTATCTGCTCACTTGATGACCCAGTTATTGGTGCGCAATCCATCGTTAGATCCGGCCGAGATTGAAGACATTATCTGGGGCTGTGTGCAGCAAACCAAGGAGCAGGGCTTTAACATTGCTCGTAATGCCCAACTGTTAACCGATATTCCTCGTAGTGTGAGTGCGGTAACCGTTAACCGTTTATGTGGTTCCTCGATGCAGGCATTACATGATGCGGCCAAAGGTATCATGACCGGTCAGGGTGAGGTCTTTATGATCGGTGGGGTAGAGCACATGGGCCACGTTCCAATGAATTTCAATCTGGATTTTCATTCTGGCTTGGCAAAATATACCGCCAAAGCCTCTGGTAGCATGGGCATGACCGCCGAATTATTGGGGCGCCAGAACGGTATTAGTCGTGAAATGCAGGATCAATTCGGTGCCCGTTCACACCAGCGCGCACATGCGGCTACAGTGGAAGGTCGTTGGAATGAGATTGTACCTATTGAAGGGCATGATGCCGATGGTGTGTTAAAACTGATTGAAACGGACGAAGTGATCCGTCCTGAATCCACGGTAGAAAGTTTGTCAGCCTTACGTCCGGTTTTTGATCCGGTTAATGGCACAGTGACCGCTGCTACGTCATCAGCCATTTCTGACGGAGCGTCGGCGATGTTGCTGATGTCAGCCGAAAAAGCCAAAGCATTGGGGTTAACCCCACGTGCCAGAATACGTTCTATGGGCGTCGCCGGTTGCGATGCGGCAATAATGGGCTACGGTCCAGTACCTGCTACGCAAAAAGCGCTTAAACGTGCCGGTATGACCATGGATGATATTGAGATTGCGGAATTCAATGAAGCCTTTGCAGCCCAAGCCTTGTCTTGTATCAAAGTATTGGGCTGGCTGGATAACTACGACGAGAAAGTCAATCTGAATGGTGGTGCGATTGCACTGGGTCATCCACTTGGTTGTTCCGGAGCTCGAATTTCTACAACCTTGATAAACCTGATGGAAGCCAATGATAAATCTGTTGGTTTAGCCACCATGTGTATTGGTTTAGG
>NZ_JBLWWF010000029.1:0-13995 GCF_048268085.1 Neptunicella sp.
AAGGGTGCTGGAAGCGTCATTATCACAGACTCACAACAAGCGATTTGCCAAGACGGCAATCCCGGCATGGCCAGCGCTGGCATGGGCGATACCTTAACCGGTATTATTGGTGCGCTTATTGCCCAAGGGCAGCAACCCAAAGTCACAACCTGGCTAAATAGTGCCGATGCCTTACTGCATGCGACCGCATTACATGCCAGAGCGGGCGATCTTGCTGCCCAAAAGGGTGGTGAACATGGTATGCTTGCCAGCGATTTAATCTTATTTTTACGTCAATTAGTGAATCGATAATGATGTATCAGCAATTTTTACCAGATGAACAAGCCACACTGGATTTTGCTGCGAGAATCGCCTCGCTATGCACTCAGGCAACTGTTATTCATCTACAGGGCGATCTTGGCGCGGGTAAAACCTGCTTCAGTCGCGGTTTTATACAGGCGTTAGGCTATAAGGGACGAGTCAAAAGTCCCACTTATACATTGGTTGAGCCATACGAGATCAACGACTGGCGCATATTTCACTTTGATCTATACCGATTGTCCGATCCGGAAGAACTGGAATTTATCGGTATCCGTGATTATTTTGAAAATGACTGTATAAGTCTGATAGAGTGGCCTGATAAAGGGGTTGGGATGCTGGCACCGGCTGATCTGATCATTCACTTTAGCTTTGTTGATTCAGGTCGTATGGTCTCTATTGAGTCCAATTCCGAATTAGGGCGTTTGTTGATGGCAAAAATACAAGAATAAAATAATGAGCAACCATCACTTTTCATTTAAAACAAGCTTGGCTCTATTGCTGCTGCTTCCAGCAATGGCATGGGGCGCAGCCAATAAAATCAAAAGCGTACGAATTTGGCCGTCGCCAGATAATACCCGAGTGGTATTTGATCTGGACGACTCACCCGAATACACCTACTTCACCCTGTCGAAACCAGAAAGACTGGTCATCGATATTGCCGATACTCACGGCAAATATGACTTTTCAGGGTTAGGCAAAGACAGCTCTCACCTGAAAAAAATACGCTATAGCACCGCCAAGAACAAGCAATCTATCCGTCTGGTACTTGAGCTGGATAAAAAAATTAAACCGCAAATATTTGCCCTGCCGCCGACCGCCCCATATGGTAATCGACTGGTGGTGGATTTACGCGATAATGATACCGACACCAGTCCCGCCGAGCCCAAACAGGTGATCAGCCATCACGCCCAAGAAAGTACTAATCGTCCAATTGTGGTGGCCATCGATGCGGGACACGGCGGGGAAGATCCCGGTTCTATTGGTCATGCCGGCACCTATGAAAAAAATATTACCCTCGCGATTGCTAAAGCGTTGGCTCGATTGGTTGACCAAGAAAAAGGCATGAAATCCATTCTGGTGCGCAGTGGGGATTATTATGTGGGCTTTGGCCGCCGCACCGATATTGCTCGCAAAGGTGGCGCTGACTTGTTTATCTCTATACATGCTGATGCCTTCACCACACCACAACCAAGTGGAGGTTCGGTATGGGTATTATCCATGAAGCGGGCCAATACCGAATTAGGCCGCTGGTTAGAGAAGAAAGAACGTTACTCAGAACTGTTAGGCGGGGCAGCTGAAGTGATTCAGGATTCTGATTCTGAACGCTATTTAACCCAAGCCCTGCTAGATATGTCGATGGATCACTCGATGACCACCAGTTACGGTTTAAGTGATCGGGTGATCAGTGAAATGAAGAAAGTCACCCATATGCATAAAAAGGCTCCTCAAGCGGCCAGCTTAGCGGTACTGACCTCGCCAGATATCCCATCGATTCTGGTGGAAACCGGCTTTATCTCTAACCCCAAAGAAGAAAAAAATCTCAACTGGGCGACCCACCGTGAACGCCTCGCCAAAGCCATTTTTAATGCGGTTAAAAGCCATTTCCAGCATACTCCTCCCGACGGCACCTTATGGGCAGCGCTTAAAAAAGACACTCGGACCCATAAAGTTAGCCGTGGAGAATCCTTATCCGTACTGGCCGAACGCTACAATATTTCCGTGCAAACCCTCAAAGTGGCCAATAACATGAATTCTGATATTGTTCGTATTGGTCAAGTATTGACCATCCCAAGCAGTTAAACGGTCTTTCATCACTTATGCCGATTAAATTATTGCCAGCCATGCTGGCTAACCAAATTGCCGCGGGTGAAGTGGTAGAACGACCGGCTTCAGTGGTTAAAGAGCTGATCGAAAATAGTCTGGATGCGGGGGCCAGCGAAATTGAAATCAGTATCGAGAAAGGGGGGCATAAACGTATCTGCATCCGTGATAACGGCTGTGGTATCGCCAAACAGGAACTAGAACTGGCGCTAAGTCGCCATGCAACCAGCAAGATCGAATCGTTAGATGATTTGGAACATATTGCCAGTCTCGGTTTTAGAGGCGAAGCCTTAGCCAGTATCAGCTCAGTATCCCGACTCACTTTAACCTCCAAACCGGCTAATCAAACCAATGCATGGCAAGCCCAGACCGAGGGTCGCGACATGCAGGTTAATATTACTCCGGCGGCTCACCCCGATGGTAGCAGTATTGATGTGCACGATTTGTTTTTTAATACTCCAGCCCGACGCAAATTTTTACGTGCCGAAAAAACCGAATTTATGCATATCGATGAAGTGGTTAAACGCATTGCGCTAAGCCACTTTAATGTGCAATTTATACTTAAGCATAATGGCAAAACCGTGCGTCGTTACAGCAAAGCAAGCCAACCGGAGCAGCAACGTAAACGACTGGCCAATGTGTGTGGCAATGATTTTACGCAACAGTTGTATACCGTCAAAAGCGACTATCAGGATATGCATCTCAGTGGCTGGGTGAATCCCCAAGCGACACAGGAAAAAAATCAATCCCACGTTCAACAGAACCATTATTTTTATATTAACGGTCGGGTCATGCGGGATAAGTTAGTCAATCATGCTATTCGCCAAGCTTGTAATGAATGCTATGCCAGCGACACGTTGCCTGAATACGTATTGTATTTAACCATCGATCCACAACAGTTGGATGTCAATGTACACCCGGCCAAACACGAAGTGCGTTTTCATCAATCCCGTTTAGTCCATGATTTTATTTATCGTGCCATGGTTGATGTATTGGCCCAACGAAGCGAAGACACCGAACAGATCTCTGACGACAATGATGAATACAAGCCGTTACCATCAGAACCGTCGCACGGGTATATCAATAGTTTGCAACCGGTTTATCAAAGCCAACCGGGGACACATTATTCAGCACAGACCAATAGTGGCGATCATCCAAGAAATAGTCAGGGGCAACTTTCCCGCGCCGCGCAACATTATCAACAGCTAGTTACACCCGCCGATACTCATCAGATTATCCCGTGGCTACTGGTTGAGGATCACTATATGCTGGTCAATCTTGACCAACTGTACTTGCTTAATCTGGAGCAATTGCAAAGCTACAAATTTGAGCACGATTTACGCCATCAACAACTTGTTAGTCAGCCGTTGTTAATGCCTATCTCGGTTATGGTCAGCCAGCAGCAACAACAGCGGGCTGAACAACTGCAATCAGAGCTGGTCGAACATGGCATCCATATTAATAGTTTGGCCGGTAAATTAATGTTAAAACAAGTGCCAGCAGGACTGCGAGAACTGGATTGGGCAGGATTAATCGGTGAATTAACCCAATCGCAAAACGATTCTGACGGTTTCACTCCGATCTTGTTAAACGCGATTCAAAAATATCGCAGCGCATTTAGCCAAGCACAAGCGCAAACATTATGGTCATGGGCTCAACAGCATTTCGCTGATCGTTGGCCACAACAAATACAAGCATGGGGTTCGATTATTCCCCTGCAACAGTGGATTAAACAACATGGCTGAAAACTTACCGCCAGCAATCGCGCTGATGGGCCCTACAGCATCAGGTAAAACCGCATTAGCCATAGAATTATGTCAGCGACTGCCTTGCGAAATTATTAGTGTCGACTCAGCATTGATCTACCGCGATATGGATATTGGTACAGCCAAACCGAGCGCCGATGAATTAGCTATCGCCCCCCATCGCTTAATTAATATTAAAGATCCGGCCGAGGTTTATTCTGCTGCCGATTTTCGTCATGATGCACTCCAAGCCATGACCGAGATTAGCGCCGCAGGTAAAATTCCACTGCTGGTCGGTGGCACCATGATGTACTTTAAAATTTTACTCGAAGGTATTTCACCGTTGCCCACCGCCAACGCCGAGATTCGCCAGCAAATTGAGCAACAAGCAGAACAACAGGGGTGGCAGGCGCTACATGAACGACTGCAGCAAGTGGATCCGGTATCCGCACAACGTATTCATCCCAATGATCCACAGCGTCTCACTCGTGCTCTGGAGGTGTTTTTTTTAACCGGTAAATCATTAACCGAGTTGACAAAACAAAAATCGCCCCCATTAGCTTATAACTTAAAACAATTTGCTATAGCACCACAAGATCGCAAAGTATTACATGATCGTATCGCCCAGCGCTTCGATTTAATGTTATCTCAAGGCTTTGAAAATGAAGTAAAAAAGCTTTTTTGCAGGTCTGATTTGCACTTGGACTTACCATCGATAAGGGCGGTAGGATACCGGCAAATGTGGGAATACCTGCAAGGCAGGTACGACCATCAGGAAATGCGCGACCGTGCTATCATTGCCACACGTCAGTTAGCTAAACGGCAGTTAACCTGGTTGCGCAGCTGGCAAAATGTGCACTGGTTAGATACATTTGCAATCAATAACTTAGAGCGAGTACTAGCTATACAGCAGGATTAATTGTTGTATACTTCAGGCTGCTGCTATAAAACATAATAATAGAATCACAAGGACAACAAAAATGGCTAAGGGGCAATCACTACAAGACCCGTTTTTAAATGCGCTGCGTAAAGAACGAATTCCGGTTTCGATCTACCTCGTTAACGGCATTAAATTACAGGGTCAGGTTGAATCTTTTGATCAGTTTGTCATTTTACTAAAAAATACTGTTAGTCAAATGGTCTACAAACACGCAATATCCACCGTTGTGCCGTCTCGCCCCATTCCGATGGTTGCGAATCCGCCAACAAACTCCGATAATGAACAGGAATAAAATTTTTATTTTAGATCTGTTCATTAGGAGATAAAGCTTGTTTGACCGTTATGAGGCAGGTGAACAGGCTGTATTGGTTCATATTAATTTTTCCGACGAAAGTAGCAGAGAAGATTTGCATGAATTGCAAATGCTGGTCTCCTCTGCTGGCATCGAAACTGTTGATGTCATCACTGGTTCTCGACAAACTCCCCATACCAAATATTTTGTTGGTAGTGGTAAAGCGGAAGAAATTGCCAATGCAGTGCGTACCAGCGAAGCTCAAGTCGTTATATTTAATCACGCCCTTTCCCCTTCACAAGAACGCAACCTTGAACAGCTGTGCAAATGTAAAGTGATTGACCGCACCGGTTTGATCCTCGACATATTTGCCCAACGGGCACGTACCCATGAAGGGAAGTTACAGGTAGAGCTGGCACAGTTACGGCATATTTCCACCCGCTTAATTCGCGGCTGGACTCACCTTGAACGTCAAAAAGGCGGTATTGGTCTGCGTGGTCCGGGCGAAACTCAGTTAGAAACCGACCGACGTTTACTCCGTGGTCGAATTAAAAGCATTTTACGTCGCTTGGGTAAGGTCGAAAAGCAACGTGAACAAGGTCGTCGTGCACGTAATCGTGCTGAAATTCCTACCCTCGCGTTAGTCGGCTATACCAACGCGGGAAAATCAACTTTATTTAACACTATTACTCAAGCAGATGTGTACGCAGCGGACCAATTATTTGCCACTTTGGATCCTACATTACGCAAAATTCAGCTAGCCGATGTTGGCACAACGATTTTAGCTGATACTGTGGGCTTTATTCGGCATTTGCCTCACGATTTGGTCGCCGCCTTTAAAGCAACCTTACAAGAAACTCGTGAAGCGGATTTGCTTTTGCATGTGGTGGATTTTTCAGATGATCAACATGAAGAAAATATTCGACAGGTTGACGAAGTACTGGCTGAGATTGAAGCAGATGAAATTCCGCAACTCATGATCTGTAACAAAATCGATCGCATGGAGGGTATGCAGCCTAAAATTGATCGAGATGAAGATGGCAGGCCTCGCCGGGTA
This sequence comes from Neptunicella sp., assembly GCF_048268085.1. NCBI lineage: Bacteria > Pseudomonadati > Pseudomonadota > Gammaproteobacteria > Alteromonadales > Alteromonadaceae > Neptunicella > Neptunicella sp. The sequence goes on from NZ_JBLWWF010000029.1 coordinate 6,156, forward strand.
TGGATTTCGGCTCAACAAAATATTGGCACCAATCTATTATTTGAGGCATTAACCGAATGTTTAGCACAAACAATGGTGCAATATCAGTTGCGCATTCCGGCTAAAGAAGGAAAACTGCGCGGAGCTTTGTTTCATTTAGATTGCATTGCCGAACAATCCTATGCTGATGACGGTGACTGGCTGGTAGATATACGTATGCCTAGTAGTGACTGGCAGAGACTAGTAAAACGATACGATGGTGACATTAATAGCTATGTCGTTAACAATCATTGAATGAATAACCCTTTAAGCACTGATGATTAGCATCAAACACTCCGGTGTGATGAAAAACAGTCAGCGCTATAACAATAACGTGGAGAGATAACATGGCTTGGAATGAGCCTGGTGGTAACAATAACGATCCTTGGAAAAATCGCGGTGGACGTGATCAAGGACCGCCAGATCTAGATGAAATATTTAAAAAGTTCTTTGCCAAACTGGGCGGTAAGTCTGGTGGTTCTGGATCATCCGGAGGTAAAAGCTTTGGCGGTATTGGTATTGGTTTAATCGTTGGAATATTAATTGCCATTTGGGTAATCAGCGGTTTTTATACCATACGTGAAGCCGAGCGTGGCGTAGTATTAACCTTTGGTAAATTTAGTGAGTTTAAAGATCCGGGTTTACGCTGGAAGGCGACTTTTATCGATAATGTTTATACCGTCGATGTTAAATCGATTCGTCACTTACCTTCATCGGGCTTTATGTTAACCCAGGATGAAAACGTGGTGCGGGTTGAAATGGAAATTCAGTATCGTATCGTCGAACCCTATAAATATACTTTTGCCGTCACCGATCCTGACGAAAGCTTGCGTCAGGCGCTGGATAGTGCAATCCGCTATGTGGTCGGCCATTCTGAAATGAATGACGTACTGACCAGCGGCCGTGAAGTCACTCGTCAAAATGTGTGGGAAGAACTACGCAAAATCATCGAACCGTATGGAATGGGTATTGACATCGTTGATGTCAACTTTAAAGACGCTCGTCCGCCTGAGGAAGTTAAAGCCGCCTTTGATGATGCGATTGCTGCCCAAGAAGACGAAGTGAAATTTATTCGTGAAGCAGAGGCCTATGCCCGCGCGATCGAGCCACAAGCTCGCGGTAGTGCAAATAGAATGGCACAGGAAGCCCAAGCTTATAAAGAGCAGGCAATTTTAAAAGCCGAAGGTGAAGTAGCACGTTTTAATGAATTATTGCCCCAGTACGAAGCGGCACCGGAAGTAACTCGTCAACGTTTGTATTTGGAAACACTCGAAAAAGTGTATAGCAATACCAGTAAAATCATGGTGGACAACCAAGGTACAGGTAACATGATGTATCTGCCATTAGATAAAATATTGGATCGTCAAAACACTTACACGGCCCCGACGAAAAATAGTCAGGATACACTAGAAGGACTGCGTCAAAGTCAGGACAACCTTCAGAATCAAGCGAATAGCACCAACAGTCGCACTGAACGCGCCAGAACGGGGAGAAATTAATCAATGAAAAATTTACTATTAGTTATTATCGTTGCGTTAATTGGATTAGGTTTTGGCTCAATTTTTGTGGTTGATGAAGGCCACAAAGCGATTGTTATCCAATTTGGTAAAGTACAACGTAGTGCCGATGACCAAACCGTCGTGTTTGGACCGGGTATTCATTTTAAATTACCTTTATTTGATAAGGTAAAAAAATTGGATGCGCGCATTCAAACCCTGGATGATGCCCCTGGCCGCTTTGTTACTTCAGAGAAAAAAGACCTGATTGTTGATTCTTATGTTAAATGGAAAATCAGTGATTTTTCGACCTACTACTTATCGACGGGTGGTTTTAAAGACCAAGCCGAAGCGTTGTTAAAACAAAAGGTTAACAATGGCCTGCGTACCGAATTTGGTACCCGTACTATTACTGAGATTGTCTCAGGTGAACGTTCAGAGTTAATGCAAAAAGCGCTGGTACAATCCTCACAAAGTGCCAAAGAGTTAGGTATCGAGATCGTCGACGTGCGGGTGAAGCAAATTAATCTGCCACCGGAAGTCAGTAACTCGATCTTCCAGCGTATGCGTGCCGAACGTAGTGCCGTAGCTCGTGAGCATCGCTCTCAAGGTCAGGAACAGGCAGCGATTCTTAAAGCTAACATTGATGCCAAAGTAACCGTTATGTTAGCCGATGCTGAGCGTAATGCCCGCAAAGTCAAAGGTGAAGGTGATGCCAGCGCTGCCAAGATTTATGCGGATTCCTACGGTAAAAACGCTGAATTTTACAGCTTCTTACGCAGCATGGATGCCTACCAGAAAAGCTTTGCCGATAAGCAGGATGTGCTGATTTTGGAACCTGATAGCGATTTCTTTAGATATATGAAAGACGCTAAAGGTAAAAAGTAATCATCGGGCCCGTAAGGGCCCTTTTACTATGTTGCGCGCCGAATAGAACAAGAAAAAATCCCATGTATAAACATCTCTACCAACGTTTTCTACAAGCCAATCAAGGCATTCAGCACTTTGCCTGTCACAGTCATCACTACTGGCCGGATGTCACCCGCCAAGCGACACTGGATTATTGGGATGATTCGGCTAAAAGAGTGGATGACAAGTGGGAATATCTGTTCACTGAAAAAATACCCGCGGTCCAGCAAAAAATCGCCACGTTGCTAAACACAAACCAACCTCAACAATTGGTATTTGCACCTAATACCCATGAATTGCTGTTTCGAATTATCAGTTGTCTGGATTTATCCAATCCGCTTCGCATACTGACAACCGACAGTGAGTTTCATAGTTTTAACCGCCAAGTCACCCGACTGGAAGAACTGGATAATATCATTGTCGATAGAGTGGCTTGTCTTCCATTTAATGACTTTGAAACACGATTTATTCAACAATCCACACAACATCAGTACGACCTGATATTTGTTAGTCAGGTATTTTTTAATTCGGGTTTGGCAGTCGAAGATTTACCCCGGTTAATTAACGCCATACATCAGCCTGACGGTATTACGGTAGTCGATGGTTACCACGGCTTTATGGCATTACCGACCGATTTGTCTGCACTTAAAGATAAAATATTTTATCTGGCCGGTAGTTATAAATATGCCCAAGGGGGTGAGGGGTGCTGTTTTGCCCACGTACCAGCTGATTGTCAGCTACGTCCTTTATACACAGGCTGGTTTGCTGAATTTGGAGAGCTGGATCACGCCAAAACTGGCGATGTAAATTACGCCACTAATGCCATGCGTTTTGCCGGTTCGACCATGGATTTTGGCGCGTTATATCGTTTAGATGCAGTGTTAGCGTTATTTGCGGATATGCAACTTAAGGTTGATACCATCCATCATTATGTCAAAGACTTGCAAACCCGTTTCTTGCAAAAACTTGAGTTGCTGCAACATCCATTATTAAATCGAACAACCTTGTTAATGAATAATCCTGACTGGCATGGTCATTTTCTGACGTTTAAACTAGCACACACTGACCAAGTGATGGAACTGGCTGACTATCTCAAACAACATAACATTGTTGTCGATAATCGTGGTGACCGATTGCGTTTTGGTTTTGCCCTTTATCATAATGCTAGTGAATACGATCTAAGCTGTTTAAAGGAATAGAATATGGATAACTTGTTTTGGATGGCATTCGCATTATTTTTAATATTAGAAGGCCTTGGGCCATTATTGTTTCCCAAAAAATGGCGCAATTATATTTTGCAATTAGCCAATCAATCACCACAAAATTTGCGTGTTATGGGCGGATTTATGGTGGCTATCGGCTTTATCCTGTGGCATTGGCTAAATTAATCCGGCCATCATTGCTAAAGTCCCATAAAAAGAGATGATTTTAACCCCTATTTTTTGATAGAATCCCCGCCTAATTTTTTGCTGAAATTTTAATCATGGCTAATAACGTTGTTGTACTTGGCACCCAATGGGGTGACGAAGGTAAAGGTAAAATCGTCGATCTGCTCACCGAAAAAGCGAGTTATGTTGTTCGCTATCAAGGCGGGCACAATGCAGGTCACACACTGGTGCTGGACGGCGAGAAAACGGTATTACATCTGATTCCTTCAGGTATTCTGCGTGATAACGTTAAATGCGTGATTGGAAATGGTGTCGTGCTGAGTCCCGAAGCACTGATGACAGAAATCGCAATGCTGGAAGAGCGTGGTGTACCGGCTAAAGAACGTTTGTTTATAAGCGAAGCTTGTCCCTTAATCTTGCCTTATCATATCGCCTTGGATGTGGCGCGCGAAAAAGCACTGGGTAATAAAGCTATAGGCACAACTGGTCGTGGTATTGGCCCTGCCTACGAAGACAAAATCGCTCGTCGGGCATTACGAGTCGGTGATTTATTCTGCATGGATAGTTTTGCCGTCAAACTGAAAAAGATGGTGGACTTCCATAATTTCGCATTAACTGAATACTACAAAGTTGAACCGGTAGATTTCGATAGTGTATTGCAACAGGTAAAAGACGTTGCCGAGATCCTCAAAGCCATGGTTGTAGATGTAACCGACTTGCTGGATAAAGCCCGCAAAAACGGTGAACCGATCATGTTTGAAGGCGCTCAAGGTACCTTGCTAGACATTGATCACGGTACTTATCCTTATGTAACATCGTCAAATACCACAGTGGGCGGAGTAGCGACAGGAGCCGGTTTTGGGCCTCTGCATTTAGATTACGTATTAGGTATTGTTAAAGCTTACACTACCCGCGTTGGTTCAGGCCCCTTCCCTACCGAACTGGAATGTGAAGTCGGCCAGCATCTTGGCGTAAAAGGCCATGAGTTTGGCGCCACCACTGGTCGTAAACGTCGTACCGGCTGGTTTGATGCAGTAGCCATGAAACGTGCCGTACAAATTAACTCTATCACTGGTTTTTGCTTAACCAAGCTAGATGTACTGGATGGCTTGGAAACGTTAAAAATCTGTACCGGATATCAATATCCAGATGGCAGTGTTAAAGACGTCCCTCCTATGGCGGCCGAAGGGTATGAAATCGCCACTCCACTTTACGAAGAAATGCCTGGCTGGTCAGACAATACTTACGGCGTGACTAAAGTAGCAGACCTGCCGCAAGCGGCACGTGATTACATTGCACGTATCGAAGAAATAACCGGTGTACCCGTGGATATTATTTCCACCGGCCCGGATCGAAACGAGACGATTATCGTCAGACATCCTTACGAAGTGTAAGTCATTCTGAATCAGTTCAAAGCCGCTTAATCAAGCGGCTTTTTTTATGCCTGATTAGCGTTGACATAACTGGTCAGTCCATTACATTAGTTAGGATTAAATTTAACTGAGATTATTTATGGATATTGCCGCAATTGCCCCACAGGTTAACAGCCTGAAGTCATTTTTTAATCAAGGTCAAACTCGCTCTGTTAACTGGCGTCGTCAGCAGTTATTGCAGCTAAAAAAAATGACTGAAGATCATGAACAAGAAATTGTTGAAGCGCTGCAACAGGATTTGGGCAAATGTCGTCAGGAAGCCTGGACTGCTGAAGTGGGTTATCTGCTATCCGACATCAATCACAGTCTCAAACATTTAACTAAATGGACTAAACGTCGCCGGGTTAGTACCCCTATGGTTGCCCAACCGGCTAGCAGTTTTCTGTTACCGGAGCCTAAAGGGGTAGTACTGATAATCGGTGCATGGAATTATCCATTCCAGTTACTGCTTGCCCCATTAGTCGCAGCCATTGCAGCGGGAAATTGTGCAGTATTAAAACCCTCTGAGCTGGCGGTTAATATATCTTCATTGTTAGCTAAATTGGTCCCCATGTATCTCGATCAAAAAGCTTTTTTGCTGGTTGAAGGGGGAGTAGAACAAACTACTGAAGTACTCAAACAACCTTTTGATCATGTGTTTTATACCGGTGGTGAACAGGTAGGTAAAATTGTGATGCGGGCCGCCACCGATCATCTCACTCCAGTAACACTTGAGTTAGGCGGTAAAAGTCCTTGTATTGTTGATCAGGATACTAACCTAACGATTACTGCCCGCCGAATTGTCTGGAGCAAATGGATGAACGCAGGCCAAACCTGTGTTGCCCCGGATTACGTGATTGTCAGTAAGGCGTTTTCGCAACCGTTGATTGACGCCATTAAACATCAATTGGAAGAATTTTACGGCAAAGACAGTAGTAACAATCCTGATTACGGACGCATCATTAATGAACGTCATCATGCACGATTGGTTAGTTATCTGGAAGGACAAAACGTTGTCCATGGCGGCCAGACCGATAGTCAACAACGGTATTTTGCACCAACTCTGGTGCTCAATCCGGACCTTCACAGCCCGTTGATGCAAGAAGAAATTTTTGGCCCAATTTTACCTATTATCACGGTGGACAAAATAGACCAGGCAATACCACTCATCAATAACCGACCTAAACCTCTTGCGTTATATATATACACCAACAACACCAGCTTTTCAGATCAAACGATACAGCAGACCAGTGCGGGGAGTGTGTGCATTAATGATGGAATGATGTTTATGACTAATCCGAATTTACCTTTCGGTGGTATCGGTAATAGCGGTATGGGGAGTTATCATGGTCAATTTGGATTTGATACCTTCAGCCACCTTAAATCGGTGATGAAGAGACCTTTTATAATGGATGTAAAACTGCGTTATCCACCTTTTAGTAAATTTAAACTATCCATACTGAAAAAGCTGCTGTAGTTCTATCACCCTAGTTTTGACTATTAAAAGTGGCCTCCCGGACAGGCCACTTTGCCTATTGGTTGAAATACATCTACCTGCATAACCGCTTAACTTTGCTGAACAAGGTAAGCGTGAACTTCTGTCGCATCGCGTTGTTTAGCGAACTCAACCAGTCCAGTACCGCCACAGGTCATGCCGTCTTCGGATATTAGTTTACGTAACACATCTTTACGACTGGATGCTACACTGCCGACCTTTCTGGCCACACTATGTTTTAGCAACATCAGGTCATCATTCAGTACGGCACGGCAAAAAGATGAAAACTGCATATCACCAACAAGCTTATAGCCTTCACTAACCCCAGACTTGCTGCCCGCTTCAGCTGTTGCGGTAAAGGCCGCCAACGTTAATACCGGTACAATTAAATATTTCATGGTGTTTCTCCTGTACATTTGCTTAAAGTCATTAGGCAGGTACTATTTTTCCTGCCCTATTAGTTATGCATGGAAAAACCCAATACGTCTGTTGTTTTAATGATCCAGTGCTGTTAATTCACGGTAAAACAATAAGTTACAAATAATTCACAGTATCTAATTGATTGAAATATAGTGATTTATTTTAAGCGAATATAGCCAAATTTATTTTAAGCTTATTTTTTAGCTACCAATCAATCTAAAAAAAACAGCTTATGCATATTTGACTTTAGACCCATTCAGGCACATTTAACCTCATTAACAATTTGGTTAACAATTGACTGTTAATGGCCTGTAATATCAGTCTTGCTTAATTGTTTTTAATCGGTTTTTAAACTGTAAAATGGATCATTAAAGTGCGCTGGAATCCCCACTGCACCACAATTAACAAAGGCGAGGCCAATGCAAACAATGAATCCTTTTCACTTAGCCATTCCAGTCACCAGTTTAGAACTGTCTCGTCAGTTTTATGGCGACATTATCGGTTGTCAGCAAGGGCGTAGCAGTGCGCAATGGATTGACTGGAATTTTTTTGGCCATCAATTGGTGACTCACTTAGTTGCAGAAATGCCCAGTGCACCGCAACATAATGCGGTTGATAACCATGCCGTACCAGTGCCACATTTTGGCATCGTGCTGGATAAACCCAGTTGGCAGCAGCTTGCCGATACACTGATTGCCGCCA